>NZ_JBNAFN010000009.1:0-147253 GCF_049800695.1 Fluviibacterium sp. S390
GGTTTTGGGCGCTCAAGAGGTGGGTTCACGACCAAGATCCACCTCCGCGTCAACGCGGCAGGCCTGCCCATGAGAACCGAAATCACGCCGGGCCAGACGTCCGATTACATGGGCTTTGATCTGGTCATGGCTGACAATCTGTCCGAGCCAAGCGTCCTGTTGGCCGACAAGGGCTATGATGCTGACAGCATTCGCAAAACAATGGGCGCGCGGGATGTTTTAACCCAGATCCCGATGCGCAAATCCCGCAAAATGCGCGTCGGCGTGGATCACTCTCTGTATTCCCTACGCAACCTGGTCGAGCGATGCTTCAACAAGCTCAAGAATGCCCGCCGCGTCGCCACACGCTACGACAAAACGGCTGAGAGCTTCCTCGGTTTCATAGACATCACGTCAATCCGCCTCTGGGTCCGCCTTTTGTCAACATGACCTAGTTCTCCAGAAAATATTTGGAAGCTGCGGGCCCCTCACTCATCCATCTTCAACGCCGAAATAAACGCCTGTTGCGGGATCTCCACTTTCCCGAACTGGCGCATCTTCTTCTTGCCCGCCTTCTGTTTGTCCAGCAGCTTGCGCTTTCGCGTCGCGTCGCCGCCGTAGCATTTGGCGGTCACGTCCTTGCGCATGGCCGACAGGGTCTCGCGGGCGATGACGCGGCCGCCGATGGCCGCCTGGATCGGGATCTTGAACATGTGGCGGGGGATCAGCTCTTTCAGCTTTTCGCACATGGCGCGGCCCCGGGTCTCGGCGCGGTCGCGGTGGACCATCATCGACAGGGCGTCGACGGGCTCGTCATTCACCAGCACCTGCATCTTGACGAGGGTGTCCTGGCGGTAGCCTTCCAGCTGGTAATCGAAGGAGGCATAGCCCTTGGTCACCGATTTCAGGCGGTCGTAGAAGTCGAAGACGACCTCGTTCAGGGGCAGGTCGTAGACCGCCATGGCGCGGGAGCCGGCGTAGGTCAGGTCCAACTGGATGCCGCGCCGGTCCTGGCAGAGTTTCAGCACGTCGCCGAGGTATTCGTCGGGCACCAGGATGGTGGCCTTGATGCGCGGCTCCTCGATGTGGTCGATGGTGGCCGGGTCGGGCATGTCGGCGGGGTTGTGCAACTCGCTCATTGCGCCGTCGCGGGTGTAGATGTGGTAGACCACCGAGGGCGCGGTGGTGATCAACTCGATGTCATATTCCCGCTCGATCCGGTCGCGGATGACCTCAAGGTGCAGCAGGCCGAGAAAGCCGCAGCGGAAGCCGAAGCCGAGGGCGGCTGAGGTCTCCATCTCGTAGCTGAAGGAGGCGTCGTTCAGGGCCAGTTTCTCGATCGCGGTGCGCAGGTCCTCGAATTCCGAGCTGTCCACCGGGAACAGGCCGCAGAAGACCACCGGTTGCGCCGGTTTGAAGCCGGGCAGGGCGGTGGCGCATTGCTTTTTCTCGTGGGTGATGGTGTCGCCGACGCGGGTGTCGCGCACCTGTTTGATCGAGGCGGTCAGGAAGCCGATCTCGCCCGGACCCAGTTCGGCGATGTTCTGCATGGCGGGCTTGAAGACGCCCAGCCGGTCGATGCCATAGGTGCCGCCTGTGCGCATCATGCGGATGCGGTCGCCCTTCTTGATGACCCCGTCGATGACGCGGATGATGACGACAACGCCGAGGTAGGCGTCGTAATAGCTGTCCACCAGCATCGCCTTCAGCGGCGCGTCGCGGTCGCCCTTGGGGGCGGGCAGACGCTGGACGATGGCTTCCAGAACGTCGGGGATGCCGAGGCCGGTTTTGGCCGAGATCTCCACCGCGTCATGGGCCTCGATCCCGATGACGTCCTCGATCTGCTCGCGCACGCGGTCGGGTTCGGCCGCCGGCAGGTCGACCTTGTTGAGCACCGGCACGATCTCGTGATCCGCCTCGATCGCCTGATAGACATTGGCCAGCGTCTGCGCCTCGACCCCTTGCGAGGCATCCACCACCAGCAGAGAGCCTTCGACGGCCCGCATCGAGCGGCTGACCTCATAGCCGAAATCCACATGGCCCGGCGTGTCGATCAGGTTCAGAACATAGGTCTGGCCGTCCTGCGCCGGGTATTCGATGCGCACGGTGTTGGCCTTGATGGTGATGCCGCGCTCGCGCTCGATATCCATGCTGTCGAGAAGCTGCTCCTGCATGTCGCGTTCGGCCACCGTGCCGGTCATCTGGATGAGCCGGTCGGCAAGGGTCGATTTGCCGTGGTCGATATGGGCCACGATGGAGAAGTTGCGGATCTTTGAAAGCTCGGTCATCGGCGTCGGGTCAGTCCTGAGAGGGGGTGCGGAGGCTGCGCCCGCAAATCTGCCCTGACATAGCCGATCTGGCGGGAGATTCCAGAGGGAACAGGTTGTGGCTTCTCAGCCAGCGGGGCAATGTGTTCAGTTATGGCGCAAAGGAATTTTTCGTGAACATTTCAGAAGTTGATTATACCAATCGGGAACAAGTCCCAAAGTTCTTTAAAACTCAACCCGTTTGGCTGACGCGCTTGGTTGTAGCGCGTAACGCGGCACGCTTGCTGCCTCTGCTTGGATCAACAAAGCATCCTCGCTTGACCGGAGAACAGGCCGAGGAACTCGCTCTGGCTTGTTTCCGGAATGTTCTGGTGGCGCTTGTCGGTGCCGTTGAAATTGACGGTGCTGTGGATGCCGGGATAAAAGACCGAGCGATGCATGGCCGAAACAGAACAGCCATGGTCGATACCTATGACATACCGCACAACGCTGTTGTGGCGGCCCATGTGGCGGCGGCTGCCTTTCTGGATGACAGTCCAATTGCATCTTTGGATCAAACTGTTGTTCGTGCAAACCTCTATGACGCGTCGTCGGAGCTAAGGGCGGATACGGAGTATGGCTTGTCGTTGGCCTCGGAGAATGGAGCCGCTTCGAAGCTCAGAGGGCTCAAGTTGTGGGCAAAATCGACGCCGCACACGGACATTGCCGAGGGCTGGGAAGCACTACGGACATTGCTTTCTTCGCGTTCGCAAGACTGGGCTTTCTGGTTGCGTTGGTACGAGGGCCTGTGGGGCGGCATCTGGACCGATTGGGACCTGTGCCACGAGATTGCAATGATCGCGCCTGAGGAGTGGGATAAGGGGCCGGAGCGGATTGCGGAACTGATCCGTGGGATCGAGGCGGAGCGGCTTGCCGAAAAGCTGCCGCAACCAGAGACAATTATTGTTCACGAGAACGAGAACAAGTTCTGTGCTGTGCCCACAGTTTTGGACGATCACGCAATAGTTGAAACCACCCTTCGTCAGGTCGAATTTGCCAACCGCACAGCCATGAGTAGCAATATCAGCGGCTACAACTCTCGTTGTACAGCGGCGCTTTATATCACGTATACTTTGGAAGAATGCCGGAATGATCCCAATGCTATAGAGCAGAATCTGGATATCGCCAGAAACGACATCGCCTCTGGGATGGAGAATGGCGAGTTTCTGGAAGATCCACGGCTAGAGGCGCTTAAATCGGTTTTAGATCGCGGGGTTCTGGACATGCGGGCCAACCATTCAGTGGTTGCCGAGGCTTGGGGTCAACGTGTTGCCCATCAGTTTGCTCATGCCACCGCTGGTGCAAAGCAGGAAATGGTCGAACGTACACAGATTCTTGCCTCGGCAACCTTGTCGGATTTGGCAAAGCGTTTGGAACTAGATGCGCAAACGACTGCGACTGAGTCTGGCGAACATCAACAAATTGCTGCTCGAAGGCTATTTGGGACTGTCGCAAAAATTGGTTTGGCGCTTCGTGCTGGAGGGGCGGCTATCCAGCGGGTAGAGGCCAGTGTGCCTTTTTCGCTCATTGGCTTGTTGCAAAGTGCTGACTGGCTGATCGGTTTTGCCACACGTCTCATGGCTGCAATGGGCGGCGGATAAGCACCAAGGGCAGTGCCTGCCCGAGGTGGGGGCGCAGCCCCCGCCTGGGGGCGGGCGGGGGCTGCCCGGCGGTGCCGCCGGGCGTGCCGGTTGAGCGGAGCGTGCCTTGAACCTGGGGCTGCCGCCTTGGAACCCGCGCGCAACCTGTGGATGCTGGCGGGACAGGGGGCTGCGCGGGCGCGATCGCTCTGAAACAGACCCAGCACGCCGCGCCCTGTTTACTTTTCAAATCACTTGTGGCGGACTCGGCTGACGCTTCGTCATCAGAACAGGATATTGAAAGATGTTGTCATTTTACCGGATCGGAATTGCAGGGGTGCTTGTGGCGGCTGTTGCGGGCTGCGAGAACCAGCAGCAGACCGGCGCGCTGATTGGCGGTGTGTCGGGGGCAAGCCTTGGGGCTCTGCTGGGCGATGCGGTGGGCGGCGACAACCAGTCTCGGGCCATCGGGGCCACCTTCGGGGCGCTGGCCGGGGCCCAGATCGGCGGGCAGATCGGCGCGCGGCTGGACGAACGCGACCGGCAGCAGGCGGCGGCAGCCACGCAGGCGGCGCTCAGCCTGCAGGAGGCGCGCGCCGGACAGGCCGCCGCCGAAGCCCGCGCCGCGCGCGCCGAGGCGGACGCGGCACGGGCCAGGGCCGACGCCGCGCGGGCGCAGAAATCCGCGCAGGAAGCGGCCGCCGCCGAACGCGCCGCCAAGCAGGCCAGCGACCGCGCCAAGCAGTTGGAAAGCCAAAGTGCCGCGGCCCCGGCCAAGACCACCTGGAAAAGCAGCAGCGGCACGGGGGCCAGCGGCGGCTCTCAGGTCACGTCAGGGGCCGGCGACAATTGCTACATGGTGCGCGAAGTGGCGGTTGTGCCGGGCAAGGGCGAGATCGTGCAGAACCAGCGCTATTGCAAACAGGGCGGCGGATGGCGCGCGGTCTGATCCAGCAGTTTGCCGCCGTCGCGCTGCTTGTGGCCGGTCTGGGTGCGGGACCGGCGGCGGCGCTGGAGTTCGAGCGCCGTCAGGTCGGCGGCGGCGTGCGGATCCTGTATCTCGACGGGTCGTTCAGCTCGGGCGACGACGACCGTTTCGCAACCGAGTTGAGCAAGGGGCCCGTCGACGAGGTCTGGTTCGATTCCGGCGGCGGGTCGGTCGACGCGGGGCAGGGGATCGGCCGGCTGATGCGGCAACGCGGGCTGATCGGGCGGGTGCCGGACGGCGCCATCTGCGCCAGCGCCTGTGTGGACGCGTTCCTGGGCGCCCCGGTCCGCTTCGTGGATTCGCCGCTTTCCGTCGGCGTGCACATGTTTTCCGTCTTTCGGTCCGACAAGCTGAAGAAGAAATACGAAGAGCAGGTGGCCCAGGGAAAGGTGACCGAGGTCATCTTCCAGATGGAAAACTACGCGGCGTCCGCGACCGCGCGCTGGATCGACTACATGATGGAAATGGGCGTGGCGCCATCGCTGATCTCTTTCACCGTAAAGGTTCCGCATGTGTGCATCTACTGGCTGACGGCTCAGGAAATGCTGCACTACAATGTGGTGAACACGGGCGGCGGCCCTCGCCCCGGTTTCAAGCCCGGTCATGGCAAGGTCGAACATGCCACCGAGGATCGGGCCTGCAAGTACGCCAAGTAGGTGGGTGTCATAAGTGGCTTGTTTTCCCACCCCAAGCATTGGCCGCCCCTGACCGCACCACCAGGGTAGACCTGTGCGGTTTCTGTCCCTAATCATTGAGGAAAGGCCCGCGCAGACAGGGCCGGGATCAGGGGGGCAGGCATGGTCGGAACGGTCATCACGGTGGCGCAGCAGAAGGGCGGGTCGGGCAAGACCACGCTGGCGGCCAATCTGGCCATTGCGCTGGTGGGGCGCGGGCACAGCGTGGCGGTGATCGACACCGATCCGCAGGGTTCGCTGGGCCGCTGGTTCATGACCCGGCGCGAGGCGATGGGCGGCGAGGCGGGGCTGGATTTTGGCACCGCCAGTGCCTGGGGCGTCGGGTACGAAGCCGAGAAAATGCGCGACCGCAACGATTTCGTCATCATCGACACACCCCCCAAGATCGACAGCGATCTGCGCCCGGCGCTGCGCGAAAGCGATCTGGTGCTGGTGCCGGTGGCAACCAGCCATGTGGACCTGTGGGCGACCGAAAGCATTCTCGAACTGGCCGAACGGGTGGACCGCCCTGTGATGCTGGTGCTGAACCGCGCCGCCGCGCGGGCGCGGTTGACGGCAGAGGTTTCGGAAGAGTTGAGCGCCCTGTCGGCGCCGCGCGCCGAAACCGTCATCGCCAACCGGGTGATCTTTGCCGAGGTTCTGGGCGAAGGCACCGGCGTGACCGAGAAGACGGCCTCTGGCCCCGCCGCACAGGAAATTCAGGCGCTTCTGGACGAGATCGGGGCGATGTTGCAGGGCTGAGACCCGGCCTCGCTACGGCCCCAGCGCACCCGCGCCCAAAGCCGTTCGTGCAACACGTAGCACACCGTACCAACCCCGGCACCGATCAGCGCGATGGTGCCGCCAGCCGCGACAGAGCCAGTGATGGCCAGACCGATCAGGGTCATGGACAGCAGGCCAAGACCTTGCCATGTCAGCGTTTTTGCAAGCGTGCGCAGGGGGGTGTCGGACACGGGGAACCTCATGAAGCAGAATACCGGGCCAGAGTAGCGCGCGGCAGTGCTGCCGGGAATTCTTGCGGTTGTCTGCAAAACCCTCAGGATGGGGATGGAAATCACCAAGGTTGAGGAAAATGGACAAACGTGACCGCGCCGCCCTGTTTCGCACCCGCCTGCAAGAGGCCATGGCGCGCGACGGTCTGAACCGATCGTCGCTGGCGCGGGCGGTCGCGGCGGATCGCTCCACCATCGGGCAATTGTTGCAAGAGGGGGAGGCGCGCTTGCCCTCGGGCGCGTTGCTGGCCGATCTTGCGGCGGTGCTGCGGGTCAGTTGCGACTGGCTGCTGGGGCTCAGCGATCATCCCGAACGCCCCGGGGATCTGCTGGATGCGGCGATGGCGATGACCGGGGCGGAACGCTCGGTCGCGGACGATCAGATCATGGCGTGGCATCGCGAGGCGCGCGGCTTCAAGATCCGCCATGTGCCCGCCACCCTGCCGGACATGCTCAAGACCGAAGCCGTGTTGCGGTGGGAGTACGACACCCAGATGGGAAAGACCCCGGAGCAGGCGGTGCAGATCGCCTCGGAGTTCCTGACCTGGGCCGAGGAGACCGGCTCGGACTATGAGATCGCGATCCCCGAGCACGAGTTGCGCAGTCTGGCCAGCGGCACCGGCTATTACGCGGGGCTGGCGCCAGACCTGCGCCGTGACTTGCTGGCGCATATGGCGGATCGCTGCGACACGCTGTTTCCGTCGCTGCGGGTGTATCTTTTCGATGCCCGCCGGGTGTTCAGTGCACCGATGACCATATTCGGCCCGCATCTGGCGGTGCTCTATGTGGGCCGGTTCTATCTGGCGTTCCGCGAACGGCAACGGATGCGCAGCCTGACCCGGCATTTCGACTGGCTGGTCCGCGAGGCGGTGGTCGATGCCCGTGGCTTTGCCGCAGTGGCACGACAGTTGTCGGCAGAGGTCTGAAGCCGCTTGCGGCCCAACCCGTCGCGCCGCAGGATGCGGCAGTTCCCTGTATCGCTGTGCGAGGTGTCATGCCCCAGACCGTTCCCGGCCCCGATGGCCACCCACGCTGCGGCTGGTGCGGCACGGTGGCCGAGTTCTTTCCCTATCATGACCGCGAATGGGGCTTTCCGGTGGTCGAGGATCGGCGGTTGTTCGAAAAGCTGTGCCTGGAAAGCTTCCAGTCGGGGCTGAGCTGGCGCACCATCCTGAACAAGCGCGAGAATTTCCGCGCCGCCTTCGACGGGTTCGACTTTCACCAGATGGCCGATTATGGCCCCGCCGAGATCGAACGCCTGTTGGACAACGCGGGCATCATCCGCCATCGCGGCAAGATCGAGGCGGTCATCAACAATGCCGCCCGCGCCTGCGAGATGGTGGCTGCCGAGGGCAGTCTTGCCGCGTTCTTCTGGCGGTTCGAGCCGCCCCGCGCCGAGGTCTGGCCGCCGCAATCGGTGACCACCTGTCCGGCATCGGTGGCGCTGTCGAAGGCACTGAAGGCGCGCGGCTGGAAGTTCGTCGGCCCGACCACCGCCTTTGCCTTCATGCAGGCGATGGGGCTGGTCAACGATCATCTGGAAGCTTGTGTCACGCGGGCCGAGGTGACGGCGGCGCGGGACAGGTTCACCCCGCCCGAATAGGATGCTGCCGGGCCGAAGGTCCGGGTGCCGGGACTATTCGAATGGATAGGCCAACAATACCTAAGCGCGATTGAATGGCATGCCCCAATTCGCATCTAGGTTAGAGATTGACCCAAGGACAATTTCATGCCGCATTCGATGCAACTGACCTGTCTGAGCTGCAGCCATCTCAACAGGCTGTCCACCGCAGCCCTGAACCGTGCCCCCAGCTGCATCCTGTGCGGTGACATGCTGATGCCCGATGGCGTGCGCGAGGTTGATCTGAGCACGCTGGAGCGGGCCGTGCGCCGCGACACCCTGCCGATCGTGGTCGATTTCTGGGCACCCTGGTGCCGCCCCTGCGCGACGATGCAGACGCAATTCGCCTCGGCTGCGCAAGCGGTGCACGGGCGGGTGCGGATGGTGCGGCTGAACACCGAGGCCAGCCCCGCCACGGAATGGCGGTTTCGTATCCAGGGTCTGCCAACAATGATTGCGTTCCACGGTGGCCGCGAGGCGGCCCGCCATGTCGGCGCGGAGCCGTCCGAGCGGATCGCGGCCTGGGTCGGGGCGCTCTGACCATGCATCCGCCGCTTCGCGCTCTGCAGGGGCTGGACGCTGTGGCGCTGCCACGGTAACCCGACGCAACGGCCCACACAGATCCCGGAGGACCCCATGAGTCGCATCGTCTATGTCAACGGCGAATACCTGCCTGAAGAGGACGCGAAAATCTCGGTTTTCGACCGGGGGTTCCTGTTCGCGGACGGGGTGTATGAAGTCACCTCGGTGCTGAATGGCAAGCTGGTGGATTTCGATGGCCACGCCAGGCGGCTGCAACGCTCGCTGGACGAGTTGGACATGCCCAATCCCGTCACCACCGAAGAACTGCTTGAGATCAATCGCGAGCTGATCGCCCGCAATGGTCTGGACGAGGGCGGCGTCTATCTGCAGATCACCCGTGGCGCCGCGGATCGCGATTTCGCCTATCCCGCCGATCCGAAGCCGACCATCGTGCTGTTCACGCTGGTGATGAACATCTCGGGCTCGCCCAAGGCCGAAACCGGCCTAAAGGTGATCTCGATCGAGGACCAGCGCTGGGGCCGCCGCGACATCAAGACCGTGCAGCTTCTGTACCCGTCGATGGGCAAGATGATGGCCAAGGCCGCCGGGGCCGATGATGCCTGGATGGTGGAAGAGGGCGTGGTGACCGAGGGCACCTCGAACAACGCCTATATCGTCACCAAAGACGGCAAGATCGTCACCCGGCAACTCTCCAACGCCATCCTGCACGGCATCACCCGCGCCGCCGTTCTGCGCATGGCCGAAGAGGCCCAGATGGTGGTTGAGGAACGCCCCTTCACCATCGAGGAAGCCCAGAACGCCGCCGAAGCCTTCATCACCTCGGCCACGACCTTCGTGACGCCGGTGGTCGAGATCGACGGCGCCGCGCTGGGCGATGGCGCGCCGGGGCCGATCGCGAAGCGCCTGCGCGAGATCTACATGGACGAAGCGCGCGCCAAGGCGATCTGAGCGCAGCGCCAAGCGTCCTTGCACGCCCTTCAGCCGGGAGAACCGACAGATGACCGTCTATTTCATTGGCGCGGGGCCGGGCGATCCCGAGCTGCTGACGCTGAAGGCGCAACGCCTGATCGCCGCCTGCCCGGTATGCCTCTACGCGGGCTCGCTGGTGCCAGCCGAGGTGGTGTCCAATGCCCCCAAGGGCGCGCGGGTTCTGGACACCGCGCCGATGACGCTGGACGACACCCATGCCGAGATCGTCGCGGCCCATGAAAAGGGTCAGGACGTGGCGCGGGTGCATTCCGGCGATCCGTCGCTTTATGGGGCGATTGCCGAACAGATCCGGCGGCTGCGCGCCGATGGCATCGACTATCAGGTGATCCCCGGTGTGCCCGCCTATGCCGCTGCGGCCGCGGCGCTGGGGCAGGAGTTGACGGTGCCGGAGGTAGCGCAATCCATCGTGCTGACGCGGGTGTCGATGAAATCGACCTCGATGCCGCCGCGCGAAACGCTGGAGAATTTCGCCCGCACCGGCGCGACGCTGGCCATTCATCTGGGCGTGCGTGCCCTGCGCGAGATCGAACGGGTGCTGACGCCGCACTACGGGTCTGATTGCCCGGTGGTCGTGGCCTATCGCGTCGGCTGGCCCGACCAGATGTTCATTCGCGGCACGCTGGCGGACATCCAGCAGAAGGTGCGGGCCGAGAAGATCACCCGCACCGCGCTGATCATGGTCGGCCCGGTGCTGGGCGAGGTCGCCGATTTCAAGGACAGCGCCCTGTATGATCCGGACGTGCCGCATGTGCTGCGGCCGCGGGTCCGGACGCCGGGGGCGGCCTGATGAAGGCGGTGCTGGCAGCGGCGGCGCTGGCCTCGGCTTTGCTTGGCGGGGGGGCGGCGCGAGCGGATTCCGCGGATTCGGCTGTTGCGGCCTTCGTCGAGGCCAATCTCATCAGCATTTTCTACCACGAGATCGGTCATGCCCTGATCGATCAGTTGGCGCTGCCGATCTTCGGGCAAGAGGAAGATGCGGCCGATGTGTTCTCGATCCTGATGATCGACGCGCTGTTCGAGGAAGACAGCGCCCAGGCCATCGCCTATGACGCGGCGCTGGGGTTCCTGGCCGAGGCGGAACTGCGCGACGCGACCGGCGACGATATCGCCTGGTGGGATGTCCACGGGGTGGATGAGCAAAGATTCTACACCACCACCTGCCTGTTCTACGGCGCCAATCCAGAGGTGCGCGACGATCTGGCCCGCGATCTGGCTCTGCCGGAAGAACGAGCCGAATATTGCGTGGAAGAGTTCGACATGGCCGCCGAAAGCTGGGGCGTCGCGCTGGAGGAAATCGCCGACGGACCGGGGCAACTGCAGCTGCATATCGAGGACGGCAGCGAGGGCTGGATGGCAGAGGTCATCGGCTCCGAGGTTGCGGAATTCAACGCGCTGTTCGGGTTGAAGCAGGATATCGACGTCTGGGTCATGGTCTGCGAAGAGGCCAATGCCTTCTACGATCCCGACACCATCGAATTGATCTTCTGTGTCGAATTCATCCCCCATCTGGAGGAACTGGCCGGGCATCTGTGACACCCGGCGCAGCGCTCATTGCAGATCGGCAAAGGCCGCCTGCAGGCGTTCGACCGCTTCGACCACCCGCGCACGTTGGGTGCCGATGTTGAAGCGCAGGAAGCTCTCTCCGCCGGTGCCGAAGGTTGTGCCCTGATTGGCCGCGATGCGCGCCTGCTTGTAGACCCGGTCGGTGAACTCCGCGCGGCTCATGCCGGTGCCCGAGAAATCCACCCACGACAGATAGGTGGCCTGCATCGGCATTGACACCAGCCCCGGAATGGCGTTGACGCCGGCATCGAAAATGCGGCGGTTTTCATCAATATAAGGCACCAGCGCATCGACCCATGCCGCCCCTTCGGGGCTGTAGGCGGCGGTGATCATGTGTAGCCCGAAGGCGTTGGGCGACAGGCTGAGCGCCTTCTGACGGGCCTGGAAATCGGCGCGCAGCTTTGGATCGGCGATGATGACATTGCCGGTTTCGGCACCGGCGGTGTTGAAGGTCTTGGAGGCGGCGGTCAGCATCACCGTGCGCGCCTGAAGCCCGGGCGCGGCCAGCGGAAAGGCGACATGTTCGGCGCCGGGGAACACGAGGTCGTGGTGGATCTCGTCCGAGATCACCAGCAGGTCATGCTTTTCGGCAAAGGCAGCCACCTGCCGCAACTCGTCCCGCGTCCAGACCCGGCCACCGGGATTGTGCGGCGAGCACAGGATCAGCATCTTCTCGCGGCCAGTCAAAAGGGACTCGTAGGCGTCGAAGTCCATGACGTATTGGCCGTCTTCCTGGACCAGCGGGCATTCGGTGACCTGGCGTCCGGCAGCGGCGATGACGCGGGCGAAGGCGTGGTAGACCGGGGTGAACAGGATCACCGCGTCGCCCGGATCGCTCCAGACATCGACGCAGAGACCCACCGCGTTGCACAGGCCATGGGTGGTCAGGATCGCCGCCGGATCGATGGACCAGCCGTGGCGGTTTTCCATCCACCAGCAGATGGCCGCACGATAGGCGCTGTCATCGGTGAAATAGCCAAACACGCCATGGTCGGCCATGCGCTGTACCGCGGCCTGGATCGGGTCGGCAGAGGCGAAATCCATGTCCGCAACCCACATCGCCAACCCGTCGTCGGGGGAGACGCCATAGGCGCTTTCCATCCCGTCCCATTTGGCGCAATGGGTGCCGCGGCGGTCAATCAGGGTGTCAAAGTGCGGGTCGAAGGCGTGGTCGTCTGGCATGGGATCCTCGGCGGTCGGGTGATGCGCGCAAGCTAGGGATCTGACGCGCGGGCGCAAGGGCGATTGCACGCCGGGGCACCTTGTCCTAAATGAGCGTCATGACCATCAAGCCGATCCTGATCCATCCCGACCCGCGCCTGAAAAAGCTGGCCGCCCCCGTGGCCGACCTGTCGGACGAGCTGCGCCAGCTGGCAGACGACATGCTGGAAACCATGTATGACGCGCCGGGCATCGGTCTGGCCGCGCCGCAGATCGGCCAGTTGACGCGGTTGATCGTAATGGATTGCGTCAAGGAAGAAGGTGCTGCACCGCAGCCCACGGTGATGTTCAATCCCGAGGTCCTGGCGGCCTCGGACGAGCTGAACACCTATGAGGAAGGCTGCCTGTCGATCCCCGAGCAATTCGCCGAAGTGGCGCGGCCCGCCGAGGTCACCGTGCGCTGGATCGATCGCGACGGGGCTGAGCAGACCCGCGATTTCGGCGGGCTGTGGGCGACCTGCGTGCAGCACGAGATCGATCATCTGGATGGCAAGCTGTTCATCGACTATCTCAAGCCGCTGAAACGGCAATTGATCACCCGCAAGATGGTCAAGCTGAAGCGGGAACGCGCGCGGTTCTAGCGCCGTGCCGGCGGTCCGCGTCGGGCTGTGAGTATTTTTTCCAAGAAGAAATGGAGGGGCGCATGGCTGTCAGACCGTTCGTGATGTGGCCGGACAAGCGGTTGCGCACCCCTTGTGCCGATGTGCCCGAAGTGACCGAGGCGGTGCGCGCGATCTGGGCGGACATGGTGGAGACCATGGACGCCATGCCCGGGGTCGGGCTGGCGGCCTGCCAGATCGGGGTGATGCAGCGGCTGGCGGTGGTGGATGCCTCGGAAGCGCGCGGGCAGGCGGTGTGCATGGCCAACCCCGAAGTGCTGCACGCCAGCGTCGAGCCGCGTCAGCACGACGAGGCCAGCCCCAACCTGCCCGGTGTCTGGGCGACGATTTCGCGGCCGCGTGCGGTGACCGTGCGCTTCCTGAATGCCGAAGGCGCTGTCGAGGAACGCGATTTCGTGGGGCTTTGGGCGACTTCGGTCCAGCACCAGATCGATCACCTGGCGGGGCAAATGTATTTTGATCGGCTGAGCCGGACCAAACGGTCCATGCTGTTGAAACGCGCTGGCAAGCGCGCCGGATAGGAGACTGGGATGCGGGTGATCTTCATGGGAACGCCGGAGTTCTCGGTGCCGGTGCTGGAGGCGCTGGTGGAGGCCGGGCACGAGGTGGCCGCCGTCTATTGCCAGCCGCCGCGCCCGGCGGGCCGGGGCAAGAAGGATCGCCCCACGCCGGTCCATGCGCGGGCCGTGGAGATGGGGCTGGAGGTGCGCCATCCGGTCAGCCTGAAGGGGGGCGAGGCGCAGGCCGCGATTGCCGCGCTGAACGCCGATGTGGCGGTGGTGGTGGCCTACGGGCTGATCCTGCCGCAGGCGGTTCTGGACGCGCCCCGGCTGGGATGCCTGAACATCCATGCCTCGCTTTTGCCGCGCTGGCGCGGGGCCGCGCCGATCCATCGGGCGATCCTGTCGGGGGATGCCGAGACCGGTATCTGCATCATGCAGATGGATGCAGGGCTGGACACCGGCGCGGTGTTGTTGCGTGACGCCACCCCCATCGGCGCCGAGGAGACCACGGCGGATCTGCATGATCGACTGTCCGGGATGGGCGCGCGGCTGATCGTCGAGGCGCTGGAGCGTCTGCCGGACCTGGTCCCGGTACCGCAACCGGAAGCGGGGGTCACCTATGCCGCCAAGATCGACAAGGCCGAGGCGCGGATCGACTGGCACCGTCCGGCAGCAGAGGTGGATCAGCAGATCCGGGGGCTGTCGCCGTTTCCAGGTGCGTGGTGCGACGTCGCGGGCGCGCGGGTGAAATTGCTGCGCAGCCGGGTTGTCGCGGGGCAGGGCGCGCCGGGGCAGGTTCTGTCCGGATTCACCGTGGCCTGCGGCACCGGCGCCATCGAGGTGCTGGAAGCGCAGCGGCAGGGCAAGCGGGCGATGGTGGCCGATGAGTTCCTGCGCGGGGCGCCGTTGCCGGAGGTGCTGAGCTAGGGTCCTTTGGGGGCGCGCGGCTTGTAGGCCGGCAGGCGCCAGCCGAAGGCGATGGAGCCGGCCCGCAGCGCGAAGGTCACCACGGTGCAGGCCACCAGCGGTGCCCAGCCGGTGCCGCCCAGTTCCGCCGTCACCACCGAGGCCAGCGCCCCCGCGAAGGCGGCGGTCACATAGAGCTCTCCGGCCTTCAGGACCAGCGGCACCTCATTGCAGACCACGTCGCGCATCAACCCGCCCATGCAGCCGGTGGTGATGCCCATCAACAGCAGGATCAGCGTCGGCTGGCTGGTGGCCTTGGCCGCCGCGATGCCCGCCGAGACCGCCACCGACAGGGCCAGCGCATCCAGCCAGATCAGTACCTTGTATCGGCTTTCCAGCAGATGCGCGGTGAAGAACACCAGCACCGCCGCCGCACTTGCCACGAGGATCGGCCTTGGCGACGCGATCCAGAACACCGCGTCGTGTCCGATCAGCAGGTCGCGTACCGTGCCGCCGCCCACCGCTGTCAGGCAGGCGATGAAAAGGAACCCCACGATGTCGAGTTGCGCCCGGCTGGCCACCAGCGCGCCGGTCAGGGCAAATACCGCCACCGAGGCCAGGTCGAGCAGCGCCGGGGGCGTCACGTCCGGGCCTTCCGGGCCGGCTTGTAGGGCGCCATGCCTGCGCGGGCCAATTCGTCGGCGCGCTCGTTCTCGGGATGCCCGGCGTGGCCCTTGACCCATTCCCATGTCACGTCGTGACGGGTGCGGGCCTCGTCAAGGCGGCGCCAGAGGTCTTCGTTCTTCACCGGCTTGCGGGTCGAGGTCTTCCAGCCATTCTTCTTCCAGCCGAACATCCACTGGGTGATGCCGCCTTTCACATAGGCGCTGTCGGTGATCACCGTGACCTTCGACGGCCGCGACAGGGCTTCCAGCGCGTGGATCGCGGCCAGAAGCTCCATCCGGTTGTTGGTGGTGTCGGCCTCGCCGCCCGTCAGTTCACGCTCGCGCACCACCGTGTCGCCATCGCGGGCGATCAGCAGCGCGCCCCATCCGCCGGGGCCGGGATTGCCGGAACAGGCGCCGTCGGTATAGGCGAAGATCTCAGGCATGGGCGGTCACCATGATCCAGGGGGCAACGGTGCCATCGAGGCCTTCGTCGGCGCCATGGGCGATCTGGGACGGGGCAAATCCTGCGTCTGTCAGCAAGCCAGTCAATTCGGTCTCCGTCACATAGGTATAGCGACGGCCAAGCCGGTCGCGGGCCGTGGTGGTACCGGTTTTCATGGCAACAAGAAAGGGGCCTTGGGGCGGCAGGGCGGCGTGGATCGCGGCCAGGTGACGGGGCAGATCGGCGCGCGGGGCGTGCAACAGGCTGAAATGCGCCCAGACTGCATCGAACCGGCCCAGGTCGGGCACATGGTCAAAATCGCCTTGCAACACCGTCAGCCCGTGCCGTTCCTGGGCCACCCGCGCCATGCCTTCGGAGGGGTCCAGCGCCACCACGTCGTACCCCCGGTCGCGCATGCGGGCCGAGGCGGTGCCGACGCCGCAGCCCAGATCCAGAATGCGCCCGCCCGGAGCAACCTCGTCCAGAAAGGCATCGAGGCGCGGATAGGGTTTGTCCCAGGTAAAGCGGGTGCCGTAGTCTTCGGCCTTGTCGTCATAGACCGCCAGGGTTTCCGGGTCGGGCCCTCCGGTCAAAACAGCAGGCCCAGCGTCAGGCAGGCCAGAACCAGCGCGGACAGAAGGTTGCGCAGCCGGGTCCACCAGTCCGGCGTCAGCCCCCAGCGGGAAAACAGATGATCCAGCCCCAGCAGGCCCAGGTAGCCCGCGATCAGGAACCATGTGGCGCGTTCGGCCCCGCCGCCGACGAAGAAGAACGCCCAGAGCGCGGGCAGGGTGCTGAGGCCATAGCCCAGCATCGCCGTGCCGCCCTGCGCGCGGGTGGCAAACCCCCACAGCACGCCGGACATGAACGACAGGATGATGGTGCCGTAGAACACCAGCACGTATTGGCCCACGAAACGGGGCCCCAGCGCGGACTGGCCCCAGTCGAACAGCGCCGGGAAGATCTCGGTCAGCGCGCCCCAGGCAAAGGGCAGCACCCCGGCAAGCCCAAGGATCAGGGCAGAGCGGGGGATGGTGTTCATGCAGGTTCCCGCAGCACGCGCGGCACCTTGAACTCGACATCCTCGCGCGCCGTTTCCACCTGTTCGACGGTGACATCGAAACGGTCGCGGAAGGCGTCGATGACTTCGGTCACCAGTTCTTCGGGGGCCGAGGCCCCGGCGGTGATGGCCAGCGTGCGGATGCCGTCCAGCGCGCGCCAGTCGATGTCGCTGCCGCGCTGTACCAGTTGCGCATAGGCGCAGCCCGCGCGCGCGCCCACATCCACCAGCCGTCGCGAGTTGGAGGAATTCGGCGCCCCCACCACCAGCAGCGCATCGGCGCGCGGGGCGGCGGCCTTCACCGCCTCCTGCCGGTTGGTGGTGGCATAGCAGATGTCTTCCTTGTGCGGCCCGACGATGGCCGGGAACCGGGCGCGCAGGGCGGCGATGATGTCGACGGTGTCATCCACCGACAGTGTGGTCTGGGTCACGAAGGCCAATTGCGACGGGTCGCGCGGGGTCACATGGGCGACCTGTTCGACGTTTTCCACCAGCAGTACCTCGCCGTCGGGCAGTTGGCCCATGGTGCCGATGGTCTCGGGATGGCCGGCGTGGCCGATCATGATGATCTGAAGGCCGGTCTCGGCGTGGCGGGCGGCTTCGATATGCACTTTGCTGACCAGCGGACAGGTGGCATCCACGAAGATCATCTCGCGCTTGGCGGCGGCGGCGGGCACCGATTTCGGCACGCCATGGGCCGAGAAGATCACCGGGCGGTCGTCGGGACAGTCGTCCAGTTCTTCCACGAAGACCGCGCCCTTGGCCCGCAGCCCGTCGACCACGTATTTGTTGTGCACGATCTCGTGGCGCACGTAGACCGGCGCGCCCCATTTCTCCAACGCCATCTCGACGATCTTGATGGCGCGATCCACGCCCGCGCAGAAACCGCGCGGTGCGGCCAGAAGGATGGTCAGGGGGGGCTTGGTCATCGCGGACTCCGTTTTTCTTTCATGTAGGCCCCCGCGCCGCGCGCGTCCAGCACGACAGGTGCCGGGGCGGCGTGCGCGGGGGCCTGGAGGCAACTGGTTGTGATCCGGCGTGACTTGCGGAAACGGCCACAGGGGCAGAGCCTTGACCAAGGGGAAACTGGAGGATGACCGATGGCGACGATCAAGGTGATGACGGTGGCAGGGCTGGCAGTGCTGGGGCTGTCCGGCGGGGTCAGGGCGCAAGACTGCGATCCGGGGAAATCCGGCTATGACCTGACCGGCGAGGAAGCGGCGGAAGTCTATGACTGCATCGCCGAGGGGCTGAAGGCGGGCTATGACAGCGGCCCGAAACGTTGGATCCCGGCAGAGTTCGTGGCGGACTATCGCGGCTGGACTGCGGCGTCGGCCTTTCCCGCCGCGCCCGGAATGCACAGCGAGCGGTTCCTGCTGACTTTCGTCAACGACACCGGCGCTGAGGCCTACATGCAATATGCCGAAGATCCGGTGATCCCGGCGGGCACGGTGATTGCCAAGGAGAGCTTTTCGGTCAGCGAGGCGGGCAAGGTCACGCCCGGACCGCTGTTCCTGATGCAGAAGGTTGCGGCGGGCACCTCGCCTGAAACGCTGGACTGGTATTATATGGCCGTCGCGCCATCCGGGGCGCCCATGGGGCTGGACGTGATGACCGCCTGCAACGAATGCCACCTGGGCTATGACTTCCAGGGCGGGCTGGGCTACCCGGTGGAAGACGCGCGTATTTCCAATTGACCGAAGGGTGCGGCGGAACGAAAAAAAACGCCCGGTGCTGGTGCCGGGCGTTTTTCTGGTCAGGGGGCGGGATCAGGCGTCTTCGGATTGGGCCGCGTCCTGAAAGCCGGTTTCCCGAGGCTCGCGCGGGGGGCGGCCGATCACATCCTTCAACTCGTCCAGTTCGATGAAATTGTCGGCCTGGCGGCGCAGATCGTCCGAGATCATCGGCGGCTGCGAACGGATCGTCGACACGACCGACACTCGCACGCCCTTGCGCTGCAGGGCCTCGACCAGCGGCCGGAAATCGCCATCGCCGGAAAACAGCACGATGTGATCCACATGCGGGGCCAGTTCCAGGGCATCGACGGTCAGTTCGATGTCCATGTTGCCCTTGACCTTCCGGCGCCCCATCGAGTCGGTGTACTCCTTGGCGGGCTTGGTCACCATGGAGAAGCCATTGTAGTGCAGCCAGTCCACCAGCGGGCGGATCGGCGAGTATTCGTCGTTTTCCAGAAGCGCGGTATAGTAGAAAGCTCTCAGAAGCTTGCCACGGCGCATGAATTCCTGCCGCAGCAGCTTGTAGTCGATGTCGAAGCCCAAGGACTTGGCAGCGGCGTACAAATTCGAACCATCAATGAACAAGGCAAGCCGTTCATCGCGATAGAACATAATAGTTCCTTCCCAAAATTGATGCGGAATGGCAGTTGCTGGTCGCCTGCCCGCATATTCTATAGTGACTTCGTTTGAGTAACAGGTGTCCGAAGGCACCCTCTGAACAGGTAGCGAAAAATGGTAGCGCCGCAAGTCGAACTTCACAATACCGTCATGAATATCTTCGTCGCTCTTGGTGCCAACCTGCCGTCGACCGCCGGTTCGCCACGGCGGACCTTGCAGGCGGCCTTGCGGGAAATTGACAGTGGTTTCACGCAATTAGAGGCGCTAAGTGATTGTTATCAAACTCCGTGCTTCCCAGATGGGGCTGGTCCGGACTATGTCAATGCTGTCGCAAAAGTGAATTCCCGCTTGAGCGCAAACTCGCTTATGGCGCGACTGCACGAGATTGAATCCCGTTATGGTCGAACGCGCGATGAGCGCTGGGGTGCGCGGGGTATCGATCTTGATCTACTTGCATATGACGACAGTATTCTACCGGATCGCGCCACCTTTGAGCACTGGTCGGGCCTGTCGCCGGACCTGCAGGCGCAGGCCGCGCCCGATCGTCTGGTGCTGCCGCATCCGCGCATCCAGGATCGCGGCTTTGTTCTGGTGCCGATGCACGACATTGCGCCTGACTGGCAACACCCGGTTCTGGGCCGCAGCGTGGCCCGGATGCTGTCCGATCTGGGCCCGCAGGGCAGGGCCGGGATCACGCCGATCGGCTGGACAGACTGACCGTTCCTTTGCGCTTGCAACCCCTTGCGATCTTGCATAGGTTACAGGCTTGCCGAAATGCCCCCGAGGAGATTCCGATGGCTCGCGTCACTGTCGAAGACTGCGTTGACAAAGTTCCCAACCGGTTCGAACTGGTCATGCTCGCCGCGCATCGCGCCCGCGAAATCGCCAGCGGCGCACCGCTGACCGTCGATCGGGACAACGACAAGAACCCGGTGGTCAGCCTGCGCGAAATCGCCGAGGAAACCCAGAATACCGACGATCTGCGCGAGCGGATGATCGAAAGCCATCAGACCCAGATCGAGGTCGATGAGCCGGAAGACGATCAGATGTCGCTGCTGATGGGGGTCGAAGCCGACAAACCCGCAGAAGAAGACATGTCGGAAGAAAAGCTTCTGCGCGCGCTGATGCAGGCGCAGGAAAACGGCTGACACTTACAACAGGACACCGCGCGTCGTGCAGGAAAGTCTGATCCCGGTCGACGATCTTGTCGCGCGTGTCAAGGAATACAATCCGCGGACGGATGAAGCCAAGCTGCGTCTGGCCTATGATTATGCGCGCAAGGTGCATGAAGGGCAGTTCCGCCGCTCGGGCGAACCCTATATCGTGCACCCGGTCGCCGTCGCCGACATGCTGGCGCGTCAGCATCTGGACGACAGCACCATCATCACCGCCATCCTGCACGACACGGTCGAGGATACCGAGGCCACCCACGGCGACATCACCCGTCTGTTCGGGGCCGAGGTTGCCGAGCTGGTCGATGGCGTCACCAAGCTGACCAACCTGCAGCTCAGTTCCACCGAGACCAAGCAGGCCGAAAACTTCCGCAAGCTGTTCATGGCGACGTCCAAGGATCTGCGCGTGGTGCTGGTCAAGATGTTCGACCGCCTGCACAACATGCGCACCATCAAGTCGCTGCCGCCGGAAAAGCAGGCGCGCAAAGCCCGCGAGACCATGGACATCTATGCGCCGCTGGCCGGCCGCATGGGAATGCAGGGGATGCGGGACGAGCTTGAGGATCTGGCCTTCCAGGTGCTCAACCCCGAACAGCGGACCGCCATCATCCGCCGCTTTCTGAAGCTGCGCGAGAAAGCCGGCAATGTCATCGAGAAGATCTACGAGGACATGGTTGCCGAACTGACCGAATACGGCATCGAGGCCGAGGTCATCGGCCGCGCCAAGAAGCCCTATTCGATCTGGCGCAAGATGGAGCAGAAGGAAATCGGCTTCTCGCGCCTGTCCGACATCTATGGCTTCCGCGTGATCACCAGCAACGAGATGGATTGCTACCGCGTGCTGGGCGCGATCCACCATCGCTGGCGCGCGGTGCCGACCCGGTTCAAGGACTATATCAGCCAGCCCAAGCAGAACGGCTATCGCAGTCTGCACACCACGGTGCTGGGCCGCGACGGCAAGCGGGTCGAGGTGCAGATCCGCACCCGCGCGATGCACGATGTGGCCGAGGCCGGGGTCGCGGCCCATTGGGCCTACAAGGATGGCCAGCGCGCCGAGAACCCCTTTGCCGTCGATCCGCAGTCGTGGATCGCGCAACTGGCCGAACATTTCGAAGCCTCCGCCGACGATGACGAGTTCTTCGAGGCGGTGAAGCTTGAGATGTACCCCGACAAGGTGTTCTGCTTCACGCCCAAGGGCGATGTGGTGAAACTGCCGCGCGGGGCGACGCCGCTGGATTTCGCCTTTGCCATCCACACCCGCATCGGTTCGGCCTGTGTCGGTGCCAAGGTCGATGGCCAGCGGGTGCCGCTGTGGACCCAGTTGCGCAACGGCCAGTCGATCGAGATCATCACCGCCGAGGGCCAGAGCCCGCAAGCCACCTGGATCGACATCGCCGTCACCGGCAAGGCCAAATCCGCCATCCGCCGGGCGCTGCGCGCCGAGAACCGGTCGCGCTTTGTCAAGCTGGGCCGCGAACTGGCCCGCGTGGCCTTCGAACAGGTCGACAAGCGGGTTACCGAAAAGGCCCTGACCACCGCCGCGCAGCGGCTGGGACTGGGGCGCGATAGCGAAGAGCTTCTGGCGCGTCTGGGCAGCGGCGAGATCGTCGCCCGCCGCGTCGTCGAAATCCTCTATCCCGAGTTGAGCGAATATCGCGGCGACGAGATCGAGACCCGGCGCGCGGTCATCGGTCTCAGCCCGGACCAGAACTGGGATCGCGGCCCCTGCTGCCAACCGGTGCCCGGCGAACGCATCGTCGGCATCACGCGGCCGGGCCGGGGCGTCGTCGTCCATGCCATCGACTGCCCCTGTCTGGTGGAATTCGAGGACGAGATGGATCGCTGGATCGACCTGCGCTGGCACAGCGGCCCCCATGCGGCGGTACACCCGTCGGCCTTCGACGTCACGCTCAGCAATGATGCCGGGGTTCTGGGACGGATCTGCACCTTGATCGGCGAACAGAAAGCCAACATCTCGAATCTCGTTTTCGTAGACCGAAAGCCGGACTACTATCGGATGCGGATGGAGGTGGAACTCAGCGATACCGAACATCTGCACAGGGTCATGACCGCGCTGGAGGCAGAAAGCAACGTCGCGGCCATCACCCGGTATCGCGCAGGGATCGATGCGTGACCATCTGAGACGATTGGGGAGAGCCGTCTGTTGGTGTTCAAACGGCGGAACAAGCGAAGCATCTGGCGAATAGCCCAGGATTCGGTCTATCCCCGCGGGGGGTGGAGCCGGGCCATCAGCTATATCTCGCACCGCCTGCGCCGTCTTCCCGATCCGCCCGCCCGCATTGCCCGTGGCATTGCCGCCGGGGTCTTCGTCACCTTCACACCGTTCTTCGGCCTGCACATGTTCATCGCCGCCCTGCTGGCCTTTCTGCTGCGCGCCAATGTTCTGGCGGCGTTGCTGTCCACCTTCGTGGGCAACCCGCTGACCTTTCCACTGATCGCCGCCCTGTCGATCGAGACCGGAGAATTGCTCTTCGGGTCCGAATCCCGCGTGCCGCTGCCGCAGGTGCTGAAGACCTTCTCGCGCGCCTTTTCCGAACTGTGGACCAACCTGCGCCTTCTGGTCAGCGGGGGCGAACCGCATTGGGACCGGCTGATGCTGTTCTTCGAAGGTGTGTTCCTGCCCTATCTTGTGGGCGGGCTGATCCCCGGTCTGGTCGCAGCTCTGCTGGCCTATTTTCTGTCCCGCCCGGTGATCGCGGCTTATCAAAAACGCCGCGCCCGTCGCGTCTATGGCGTGCCGCGCCGGCAACTCTAGTCTTTCAGGCGCGGCTGATTTCCCTCAAAAGGGAACTCGACACAGAGGGAGGATCCCATGTCCCGGACCCCATTGCGCCTTGGCGTGAACATCGACCATGTGGCCACCGTGCGGAACGCGCGCGGCAGTGCCTATCCCGATCCGCTGCGGGCAGCACTTCTGGCGGAAGCGGCGGGCGCGGATGGCATCACCGCGCATCTGCGCGAGGATCGCCGCCATATTTCGGACGCCGACATTGCGGCGCTGGCCGATCGCCTGACCGTGCCGCTGAACTTCGAGATGGCCGCGACCGATGAAATGCAGGCCATCGCGCTGCGCCACAAGCCGCACGCGGTCTGCATCGTGCCCGAGAAGCGCGAAGAACGCACCACCGAGGGCGGGCTGGATGTGCGGCGCGAAGAGGCGCGGCTGGCCGCGTATATCGCGCCGCTGCGCGCTGCAGGCAGCCGGGTGTCGATCTTCATTGCCGCCGACGCCGCCCAGATCGAGGCCGCGCAGCGCATCGGCGCCGAAGTCATCGAACTGCACACCGGAGCCTATTGCGATTTTCACGCCGAAGGCCGGATTGCCGAACGCGACGCGGAACTGGCCCGCCTGACCGAGATGGCGACCTATGCCAAGGCGCAGGGGCTGGAGGTTCACGCCGGCCACGGGCTGACCTATGACACCGTGCAGCCCATCGCGGCGCTGCCCGAGGTGATGGAGCTCAACATCGGTCATTTCCTGATCGGAGAGGCCATCTTCCTGGGGCTGGAGCCGGCCATTCGCGAGATGCGCCGCCTGATGGACGCGGCGCGCTGACGTCCCGCAGTCCGGCGGTGGCGTCAGGTCAGGCGCGCGGGTGTGACTTTCGATAGACATCCATCAAGCGCGCCGCGTTGACCGCGGTATATGCCTCGGTGGTGTTCAACGAGGCATGGCCAAGCAATTCCTGGATGGTGCGCAGATCGCCGCCCTTGTTCAGCAGGTGGGTCGCGAAGGAATGGCGCAGCGCGTGCGGGGTCGCGGTGCTGGGCAGGCCCAGTTGCTGCCGCGCCGCGCGCACAGCTTTCTGGATGATCCCGGCAGACAGCGCGCCGCCGCGCACCCCACGGAACAGCGGTGCGTCGGGGGGCAGATCATGGGGGCAGAGCCGACGGTAGTGCTCCACCGCCTGACGCGCCACCGGCAGGACCGGCACCTGCCGTTCCTTGCGGCCCTTGCCGACGACGCGCAGCATCTCGGGCAGGGGGGCATCGCGGCCGGTCAGCGACAGGGCCTCGGAAATGCGCAGCCCGCAGCCGTACAGCAACGTCACCACCGCCACGTCACGGGCCGCCGCCCAGTCCTGCGGAGCCTGCAATTCCACCTGCGAGATCAGCGATTTGGCCGCATCCTCGACCAGCGGTCGCGGCAGTTTGCGGCGGTGCCGGGGGGATCGGGTGGACAGCACGTTGGACGGGTCGAACCCGTCCCGCTCCGCCCACCAGCCAAAGAAGCTTTTGACCGCTGACAGGGCGCGGGCCAGCGACCGGGCCGACAGGCCACGGGCGCGTTCATGGGCCATCCAGGCCCGCATGGCGGTCAGATCGGTGCCGCGCAGGGTGGCGGGACTGGCGGGCGCGCCGTGATAGCTGCCCATGAAGGCGGCAAATCCCAGCAGATCGCCCTGGTAGGCGGTGATCGTGGCCGGCGAGGCATCATCCAGCGCGCGCAGGCTGTCCAGCCATGTCGCGATGAGATCCGAAACGCCGGGGCTGATCAGGCTCACCCCAGCCAGCCCCGGACCAGACGCCCGCAGATCCGCGCAAACAGTTCCAGAAGGTCGGTGGCCTGTCCGGGTGCGAAATGTTCGGGCTCCTGCGCGCCCAGCACCAGCAGGCCGGGCACCCGGTCGGGACCGAGATCCAGCCAGACCAGCGCTTCGGAGCGGATGTCGGCGGCAGCCGTGCCATAGACCGACACCGCGCCTTGCGTCACCTGCCGCAGGATCACCGGGCGGTTGCGCATCCGGCGGCCCTCGGTGACGAAACTGTCCAGATAGCCCGGCGGCAGCAGGCTGAGCGTGCCGGTCAGCGGGTTGAGATCACTGTCAGGGGTGCGATCCTCGCTTTCCAGCGCCAGCCGCACCGCGCGCAGGCGCAGGGTTTCGGCGACGGTGGTGTCCAGCGTGCCGAGGAAGGCATCGAAGTCCAGCGGCTCGATCATGGCAAGGATGGCGCGATGCACCTGTGCCGTGGTGGCCACATTGTCATAGGCGGCGGTGATCACCGACTGATGGGTCTGTTCCAGCCGCGCCAGCCGGTCTTCCAGTCGCGAGATGGTCATGCCGCGCATGTCCACCACGTTGCCGCCACGGGCCTGATCCTCGGCCCGCAGCAACGCCTGCAGGATATGGGGATCGTTCAGGACGCGTTCGGGATCGGCCACGATAAGGTCGCGCAGCGCCGTTTCGGCGCTGGCCAGGGTGTCGGTGCTCATATGTCTGCCTCGTCTTGTTTTGCAGCAAGGTAGCACATCCCCAAATCCCCTGTCCCGCCTTTTCCCGGCATTCCGTCGGGCCTTGGTCCCTGGCGGGGGCCGCCGCGCCAATGTGGGCTTTCCGCGCCGCACGGGCGGGGCTAAGGAAAGGGCATGACGCGGCAAGACATCTTTCCCCCCGGCGCGCTGGTTTCGGTGCTGACGACCCAGCCGCTGGACCGGTTTCTGGACTACAAGGCGCCCGAGGGCGGCTGTAGCGTGGGCGATTTCGTCGAGGTGCCGCTGGGCCCGCGTCGGGTTCTGGGCGTGGTCTGGGGGCCGGGGCAGGGCGGCTATGATCTGGCAAAGGTGCGCCCGATCTTCGGTCGGCTGGACGTGGCGCCGATGACCGAGGACATGCAGACCTTCCTGACCCGCGCCGGCGACTATACCCTGACACCGATGCACGCGATGCTGTCGCTGGCCACCCGCGCGCCGGGGCTGGGGCATGCCGAAAGCCGCCGCAAGGTCTATCGGCTTGGCCATGGCGAACCGGACCGGATGACAGATGCCCGCGCGCGGGTGCTGGATGCGATGGAGGATTTCGGCGGGGCCGCCCTGACCCAGAGCGAGATTGCACAGGCCGCCGGCGTCAGCGGCTCGGTCATCAAGGGGCTGGTGAAACAAGGGGTTCTGGAAGAAACCGAAACCCCGCGCGACCTGCCCTATCCGGTGCTGGATCCCACCCGCCCCGGCAAGCCGCTGACCGGGGATCAGGCCGATGCCGCAGCAAAGCTGTCGGTCGGGCTGGCCGAGGCCGAATACGGTACGACGCTGCTGCAAGGGGTCACCGGCTCGGGCAAGACCGAGGTCTATCTGGAAGCCGTCGCCGCCTGTCTGAAAGCCGGGCGGCAGGCACTGGTGCTGCTGCCCGAGATTGCGCTGACCGCCGAATTCCTGACCCGCGTCGAGGACCGTTTCGGCGCCAGGCCCGCCGAATGGCATTCCGGCATCACCCAGACCGAGCGGCGACGCTGCTGGAAGATGGTCGGGCAGGGCGGCGCGCAACTGGTGGTGGGGGCGCGCTCGGCCCTGTTCCTGCCGTTCCGTGATCTGGGGCTGATCGTGGTCGATGAGGAACATGACACGTCTTACAAGCAAGAGGACGGCGCGATCTATTCGGCCCGTGACATGGCGGTGCTGCGGGCGGCGATCTGCGGGGCGCGCGTGGTGCTGGCCTCGGCCACGCCGTCGCTGGAAAGCTGGGTCAATGCCGAGACCGGCAAATACGACAAGCTGGTGCTGACGGCGCGCTACGGCGCCGCCGTGCTGCCCGAGATGGCGGCGATCGACATGCGGGCCGAGGATCTGGCGCCCTCCACATGGCTGTCGCCCAGCCTGCGGCAGGCGGTGCAGGCGCGGCTGGCGGCGGGGGAACAGGCGCTGCTGTTCCTGAACCGGCGCGGCTATGCCCCGGTGACCCTGTGCCGGGCCTGCGGCCAGCAGATCGGCTGCGAGCATTGCGACGCGCGCATGGTGGAACACCGCTTCCAGAAACGGCTGATCTGCCATCAATGCGGTGAAAGCCGTCCGCTGCCCGACGCCTGCCCGTCGTGCAATGTCGAGGGCAAGCTGGCGGCGGTGGGTCCGGGGGTCGAGCGGGTGGCCGAAGAGGCCATCGCGGCCTTTCCCGACGCCCGCGTCGCGGTGTTGTCGTCGGATCTGTATGGCTCGGCGCGGGCGCTGAAGGAACAGATCGGCGCCATCGCGGCGGGGGAGGCCGACGTCATCATCGGCACCCAGCTGGTGGCCAAGGGGCACAACTTTCCGCTGCTGACGCTGGTCGGGGTGATCGACGCCGACCTTGGCCTTCAGGGCTCGGACCTGCGCGCGGCGGAGCGGACGTTCCAGTTGATCCGGCAGGTGGCGGGCCGGGCCGGGCGGGCAGACCGGCCGGGGCAGGCGCTGTTGCAGACCTTCCAGCCCGAGCACCCGGTCATCAAGGCGATCCTGTCGGGCGCGGATGAGCCGTTCTGGCGGGCCGAGGCGGCGGAACGACAGGCCCTGTCCATGCCGCCGTTCGGGCGCATGGCGGGGATCGTGATCTCGGGCCCCGACCTGGCGCAGGTGTTCGACCTGGGCAACGCGCTGGCGCGGCAGAACGGGCCGCTGGCGGCCATCGGGGCGGAACTGTATGGGCCGGCGCCCGCGCCCATTGCCCGGATCCGGGGGCGGCACCGGGTGCGGCTGCTGGTCAAGGCGGCGCGCAGCGCGCCCTTGCAGGCGGCGGTGGCGCAATGGGCCGGACAGTTTCCGTTGAAGGGTGATCTGAGGCTGCGCATCGATATCGATCCGCAGAGCTTTCTGTGAGGGCAGGACGCCTCCGGCGGGGAGTATTTTCGCCAAGAAGAAGGCACGGAAGCGCCCGACGCGGGGGGCGGCCATGCGTTTGACCATCGTCCCCCTGTCCGAGGCGCATCTGTTGCCACGTTGGCGGCGGAGCGAGCACACGTCCCTGTGACCGGCGCCTGCTTGGCGGCGGGGGGCGGGCACCCTATTCTTACGGCTGATCCAAGGGAGGTCGCGATGATGAACCTGTTCCGCAAGAAGTCCGAGATGGTCAGCGCCGAGGCGGCATTGCCGGGGCGCGAGACGCCGATCCCCACCGCGCAGACCCATTTCCTGTCCGGCATTCCGCTGAAGTCGCCGGTGCCCGAGGGCATGGCCGAGGCGATGTTTGGCATGGGCTGTTTCTGGGGCGTCGAGCGTCTGTTCTGGCAGGCTGACGGCGTCTGGCTGACCATGGTCGGTTATGCGGGCGGCCACACGCCGAACCCGACCTACCAGGAAGTTTGCAGCGGCCAGACCGGCCACAACGAGGTGGTGCGGCTGATCTTTGATCCCGCCGTGATCAGCTATGAGGCGCTGCTTCAGGTGTTCTGGGAAGGCCACGATCCGACCCAGGGCATGCGGCAGGGCAATGACATGGGCACCCAGTATCGCTCGGGCATCTACACTTATGGCGCGGCCCAGCAAGCGGCGGCGGTGGCCAGTCGCGAAGCCGTGGCACCGCGGTTTGCCCAGGCCGGGTACGGGGCCGTGACCACCGAGATCCTGACCGCGCCCGTGTTCTATTATGCCGAGGACTATCACCAGCAATACCTGGCCAAGAACCCCGGTGGCTATTGCGGGCTGGGCGGCACCGGGGTTGCCTGCCCGATTGGCACGGGTGTCTGACGTCACGCCGTTGGCGCGGGTCGCCGATGGCACCTGGTACAATGCGCTTGGCGAGGCCTTCGAGGCCCTGCGCCAGGAGGCGCGCCGGGCCTGCCACCAGCACGCCACCCTGGCGCCGGATGAACGCGGCGCCATGGCCCCTTGGTTGCGCGCGCTGTTCGCCGAGGTTGGTAAGAGGGTCTTCATCGAAGCCCCGTTTCATTGCTCGTACGGGCGCAACATCCATTTGGCCGATCGGGTCTACATGAACGCGGGCTGCACCATTCTGGACAGCGCGCCGGTGCGCATCGGCACAGGCACCATGTTGGGACCGGGGGTGCAGATCTACTGTGCCGAGCATCACCCCGATCCGACCTGCCGCCGCGAGGGGATCGAACGGGCCTTTCCCGTCACGCTGGGAGAAGATGTCTGGATCTGTGGCGGCGTGACCCTGCTGCCCGGTGTCACCGTGGGCGACGGTGCCGTCGTCGGTGCGGGCGCGGTCGTCACGCGCGATGTGGCGCCCGGCCAGCGGGTTGCAGGGGTACCGGCCCGCCCGCTATAGCCCCTCTGACCCCAACGCACCGGAGCGCCCCATGATCACCTATTCCGCCCTGACCACCCTGAAGGGCCGCGATGCCGCCCAGGCTCTGGGAGAGATGCTGGAAGACATCGACCCCATTCCCACTGGCGTCGGCGTGTTCGAAATGGAAGACGGCTCGGGCTTGTGGGAGGTCGGCGCCTATTTCCTGGAGGCCCCCGACGATGTGGCGCTGGCGCTGGCGGCCGCCGCCTTCGGGGCCCGGCCCTTCACCGTGTCGGAAG
The DNA here is from genome assembly GCF_049800695.1 of Fluviibacterium sp. S390. Lineage (NCBI taxonomy): Bacteria > Pseudomonadati > Pseudomonadota > Alphaproteobacteria > Rhodobacterales > Paracoccaceae > Meridianimarinicoccus > Fluviibacterium sp. S390. The sequence goes on from NZ_JBNAFN010000009.1 coordinate 29,460, forward strand.
TGCCGGAAACCGACTGGGTGGCCAAGGTGAAGCGCGAGTTGGCACCGGTCGAGGCCGGGCGCTTTTTCGTGCACGGTTCGCATGATGCCGACAAGTTGCCCGAAGGCCGGATCGGCCTGTTGATCGAGGCCGCCATGGCCTTCGGCACCGGCCATCACGGCACCACGCTGGGCTGCCTCAAGGCGCTGGATCGCCTGCTGGAACAAGGTGTGACCTGCCAGAAGGTCGCCGATGTCGGCTGTGGCACCGCCGTTCTTGGCATGGCCGCGGCCCGGGTCTGGCCGATCACGGTGCTGGCTTCGGACATCGACGAAGTGGCGGTCGAGGTGGCGGCGGCGAACGTGGTGTCCAACGGGCTGGAAGGCCGGGTGATCTGCGTCGAGGCCGCCGGGTTCGATCATCCCGATCTGGCGGCAGAGGCACCCTTCGATCTGGTCTTTGCCAATATCCTGATGGGCCCGCTTCTGGCGCTTGCGCCGGACATGGGCGGCGCCGTGGCGCCGGGTGGCCATGCGATCCTGTCGGGCATCCTGAACGCGCAGGCCGATGCGGTGATCGAGGCCTATGAGGACGCAGGCTTTGCCCTGACCCAGCGCGACATCGAGTGCGATTGGACCACCCTGACACTGCAACGCGCGGCGTAAGACAAAGAAAAAGGCCGCGAGGAGTTATCCCGCGGCCTGTCTCCGGCAATCAGTGTGGTGCAGCCGGTCACACATGGACGGTGTTCCGCGCGACCTTCTCGATATCGGCATAGGTCAGGCCCACATCGGCCAGTTCACGGTCCGTCAGTTGCATAAGGGCATTGCGGGTCTGGCGGGCTTGATTCCAGGCGTGGAAACGGGTCACCAGGTGTGTCGGCAGGGAAAAGATCGAACCGGAAACTTGCGGCAGGGCGTGTGCTTGTACGTAGGCCATGACAGACCATCCTTCTAGAGTTTTCAGAGTGGTGAGGTATTCATCGTTCTCGAGTCGCCAGATAGGAAAACTTGCGCACCCCGGCAACCGGCGCTTTGTGCATGCCCGTCATGCAGAAAAGGCAGGGCTGTTTCTGGCGCTAAGAGCATTGAAAACTGGCCCTAAATCCAGGTCTGGAAATGTCGTTTTCAGACCCGGTTTCCCGCCGGGATGTCGGTTTCAGACTGCGCCGGAAAGGTAACGTCGCGTCGAAGCCTGCGGGCAATCCGTTTTACAGATGTTCTTGTTTCGTGCTATGCGTGCCAAAATAACAACGAGCGGGCAGGCAGATGCGCATTCTGGGGATCGATCCGGGGCTGAGGCGACTCGGCTGGGGCGTCATCGACGTAGAGGGCACCAGGATTCGCCACGCGGCCAACGGCACGCTGGTTTCGGGCAAGGGCAGTCTGGCTGAACGCCTGTTGCGCCTGCACATCGATTTGACGGACATCCTGCTGCGCTATGCACCAACCCATGCGGCGGTCGAACAGACCTTCGTGAACCGCGATCCGGTGGGCACGCTGAAGCTGGGGCAGGCGCGGGGGATCGCGCTGCTGGTGCCGGCACAGGCGGGGCTGCCGATCGGCGAATACGCCCCCAACGCGGTGAAAAAGGCGGTGGTCGGGGTGGGGCACGCCCACAAGGACCAGATCGGCGCGATGATCCGCCTGCATTTTCCCGGCGTCGAACCCGAAGGCCCCGATGCCGCCGATGCGCTGGCCATCGCGCTGTGTCACGCCCATCACCTGCAATCGGCAGGCCGGCTCGAGGCCGCGCTGCGCAAGGCCTCCGCATGATCGGGCGGCTGTCGGGGCAACTGGCCTATCGCGGCAACGATCACGTGATGATCGACGTCGGCGGGGTGGGCTACCTGGTCTATTGTTCGGATCGCACGCTGGCGACGCTGCCCGCACGGGGGGCCTTCGTGTCGCTCTACACCGATCTTCTGGTGCGCGAGGATCTGCTGCAGCTTTTCGGCTTTGAAAGCCTGGTGGAAAAGGAATGGTACCGCTTGCTGCTGACGGTGCAGGGAGTGGGTGCCAAGGCGGCGCTGGCGATCCTCGGCACTCTGGGGCCTGACGGGGTCAGCCGGGCCATCGCGCTTGGGGATGCGGCGGCGGTCAAGGCCGCCCCCGGCGTTGGCCCGAAGATCGCGCAACGGGTGGTGAACGAGTTGAAGGACAAGGCCCCTTCGGTGATGGCGATGAGCGGCGCCGGCGCCCAGCCCGCCACCACGCCCTCCACGGCAGACACGGCAGTGCTAGAAACCCCCGCGCCCGCAGCCCCCGCGCCGTCCATCGACGCTTCCGCCCAGGCCGACGCACTCTCGGCGCTGAACAACCTCGGCTATGGCCCGTCCGAAGCCGCCTCCGCCGTGGCCCAGGCCAGTGGCGAGGCGCCCGATGCCGATACCACCGCCCTGATCCGCGCCGCCCTGCGCCTGCTGGCCCCGAAGGAGTGATCGCGTGACCCAGGCCCCGGACCCCACCCTGCGCCCAGACCCCCAACCCGAAGACGCCGACCGCGCCCTGCGCCCGCAATCGCTGGACGAATTCACCGGCCAGGCCGAGGCGCGCGCCAACCTGCATGTCTTCATCCAGTCCGCTCGCCAGCGCGGCGAGGCGATGGATCACACCCTGTTCTACGGCCCGCCCGGTCTTGGAAAAACCACGCTGGCCCAGATCATCGCCCGTGAACTGGGGGTGAATTTCCGTATGACCTCCGGCCCGGTGCTGGCCAAGGCCGGCGATCTCGCCGCGATCCTGACCAACCTCGAAAGCCGCGATGTCCTGTTCATCGACGAGATCCACCGTCTGAATCCGGCAGTGGAAGAGGTGCTCTACCCGGCGCTGGAAGACTTCGAACTGGATCTGGTGATCGGCGAAGGCCCCGCCGCCCGCACCGTCCGGATCGAACTTCAGCCCTTCACCCTGGTCGGCGCCACCACCCGGCTCGGCTTGCTCACCACGCCCCTGCGCGACCGCTTCGGCATCCCGACGCGGCTGCAATTCTACACCGAGGACGAGCTGCACCAGATCGTCACACGCGGCGCCCGCCTGATGGGCATCCCCTCGGACCCCGAAGGCGCGCGCGAGATCGCTCGCCGCGCCCGTGGCACCCCGCGCATCGCCGGACGGCTGCTGCGCCGGGTGGTGGATTTCGCGCTGGTCGAAGGCGACGGCCGCCTCAGCCGGGCCATCGCCGACCTCGCCCTGACCCGCCTCGGGGTCGATCACCTGGGGCTCGACGGCGCCGACCGCCGCTACCTGACCCTGATCGCCGAGCACTATGGCGGCGGCCCTGTGGGCATCGAAACCATGGCTGCGGCGCTGTCCGAAAGCCGCGATGCGCTGGAAGAGGTGATCGAGCCCTACCTGCTGCAACAAGGCCTGATCCAGCGCACGCCGCGTGGCCGCATGCTGGCCCGCCGGGCCTGGCAGCATCTGGGCCTGCAAGCCCCACGCGACCCCGATCAGGGCCTGCTGGAAATCTGACGCGCGCCCCGCGTCTCTTCTTCTTGACGGAAATACTCCCGCCGGAGGCACGAAATCCAAGATCACCCCGCTTGCCAGACCGCGCCCGCCTTCGCATAACGCGGCCATGACACCGCAAGCCCTGACCGCCCTGTTCACCCGTTCCGACGACAGTTTTGCCTTCGCCCGCTGGGGCCGCCCCATCGCGCCGGTGATCTTCGGCGTGACCGAAGAGACCCTGCCGGTGCTGAAAGGCGCGCTGGAGGCCGTGGTTGCCCTGGCCGATCACAGGCTGGCCGAGACCGATCCCGAGCTTGGCGCCAACCTGATGTTCTTCTTCTTCCGCGACTGGGAAGAACTGGTCGAGACGCCCAACCTCGACAAGATGATCCCCGACCTCGGCCCGCTGGTCGATAGGCTGCAAAAGACCGGCGCCAACCAGTACCGCATCTTCCGCTTCGACACGGACGGCGCGATCAAGGCGTGCTTCGTCTTCCTGCGCATGGATGCGGAGCTTTCGGCGGTGCCGGCGGAGACCCTGGCGCTCAGCCAGGTGGTGCAATCGATGCTGCTGTGGTCCGACACCGCGTTCCGGCAAATGTCGCCGCTGGCGGTGGTGCCCGACACCGGCCACACCATCCTGCGCCCCGAGATCGGCGCCCTGCTGCGCGCCGCCTATGACCCGGTGCTGCCTGCCACAGCCCAGGACCCCAGCCACGCCCTGCGCCTGTTCGCCCGGATGCAGACCCGGTGAAACGGACACTGGCGGAATTCGGAGACCTGTGGCCCGCAGAACAGAAACTGCGGGACGAGGTGCACACCGGGCATGTGGTGATCATCTCGGACAAGCTGCCGCCCGAGGATGCCCCGCATGCCCTGCGCATCCGCGCCAGTTTCATTGCCTATCTTGCCCTGGGGGGCTGTAAAAAATGTCGGCTCAGTCCCCGCGGGTTGTGGATTTCCGGGGCCTTCATCGACGGGGATGACCCAACGCCCGAGGCCGAAACTGCGGGGCTGGATCTGACAGGCTGCAACTTGCAGGGTGATTTGTTGCTGCATCACTGCCGGTTCCCCGACCCTGTGATTGCAAGGGATGCAACGCTCCCCAATCTGGGGTTGAGCGGCAGCCATTTGGCACAAGGATTGCGCGCCGATCGTCTCGAGATCAAAGGCGGCATCTTTTTGCAGGACGTGACCAGCACAGGCGAGATGACCATTTTGGGGGCAACGCTGGGCGGGCAATTGATTTGTACCGGCGGGCAATTTTCGGCGGGAAACAGTGGGAACGCTCTTATCGCAGCTGGGCTGGAGGCTAAAGGCGGCGTCTTTCTTCGAGACGTGACAATTAAAGGTCTGTTGTGCTTTGACAGAGCCACGCTGGGCGGGGATTTTGACTGCACCGGCGGGAAATTCACCACGGGAAAAAACAAGGCAGCCTTGATGGTACAGGGGGTGGAAGCCAAGGGCGGCTTTATCCTGCGGGGCGATGGGATGGTTGCCGAGAGCCTTGTTCTGACGAATGCGCGTGTCTCTGCGATTGTGGATGATCTGCATTGCTGGCCGGAAGCGGGCAATCTGGATTTGGACGGGTTTCGCTATGATGCGATCTACTCTACGTCGCTCTCGGCCAAGGACCGTCTGGAGTGGTTGCGCCGCCAGAACCGGGCAGGGAAACCCTTTAAACCCCAACCCTATGAACAGCTGGCCAAAGTGCTGCGCGACATGGGCCACCGGGACGATGCGCGCCTTGTTCTGATCGAGAAAGAGCGGTTGCAGCGCGCAGATCGGCGCCAGCGGTTGCAAATGGCCAATCTGTTTGAAGATGCCTTCGCGGCGCACTGCTGGGACTGGGTTCTGCGCTACACGGTGGCCTATGGGCAGCGGCCTTTACAGGCGTTTTTGTGTCTGGCGCTGTTCTGGGGTCTGGGCCTTTGGGTGTTCGGCGCGGCGTTCAACGCGCAGGCGCTGAAGCCCAATGACGCGGTATCTCTGCGCTCGCCGGACTGGGTGCTGTGCGCAACGCAGGCGGATCAGCAGGTGATGCTTCCCGGCGGCCGCGACCCGGTCGACGGGCGGGCCGGGCCGGGGCAATCGCAATTCGATTGCTTTGCCTCGAAACAGGCGGCCCTTGGCTATCCCACGTTCAACCCGTGGATCTATTCCGCCGACATGCTGCTGCCGGTGGTGGACCTTGAGATGCAGGGCTACTGGATCCCTGATGAGCGCCTGCCCATCGGGGCGCTGGCACGGGCCTATCTCTGGCTCCACATCATCGCGGGCTGGGGTTTGTCGCTGTTGGCGGTGGCCGGGTTCTCGGGGCTGATCAAGTCCGATTGAGCGGTCGCAGATTGCCAGCCCGGCCCGCGCCCCGTAGCCTGCGCTGAATTTTGGGGAGCACACACCATGCAGGCAGAAACCGCCGCCTTCCGGCTGGAACAGCGCGCCTTGCGGGTTGGCAAATGGGCCAATCTCGGCATGGCCATCGCGGGCGTGTTGGCGGCGTGGTTGTCGAACTCGCAGGCGCTGCTGGTGGACGGACTGTTCTCGATGGTCGGGTTCCTGTCGGCCATCGTCGCGATCCGGATCAGCGGCAACACGCGACGCGGGGCGGATGACACCCGGCCCATGGGCTACGCGGTGGACGAATCCATCTACCAGACCTTCCGCTCGCTCCTGCTGCTGGGGCTGGTGATGTTCGGCATCACCAGTGCGGGCATGAACATCGCCCGCTACGCCGCCGGGGCCGAGATGCCGCCGCTGCATTTCGACGTGATCGTCGTCTATTTCGTGGGGATCTGCGCCACCTGCCTGGGACTGGCGGGGATCAACTACTTCGCCTGGATCCGCAGCGGACGCATCAGCGACATACTGCGGCTGGAGATGCTGGCGGCACGCTATGACGGGTTCATCACGCTGGCCGCCGGGGCCGGGCTGTCGCTGGGGCCGTATCTGTCCACAACGCCGCTGGCCTGGGTGGCGCCGATCATGGATTCGCTGGTGGTCATCTTCCTGTGCGGCATCTCGATCAGCCTGTACTGGCGCGAATTCCGTGGCGGGTTGTCCGAACTGGCGGGCGTCACCGCCGCGCCGGATGTTCTGGCCACCGCCGAAACCGCGATCATCCCGGCGCTGGAGTCGCTGGGCCTGTCCATCTGTGAGATATCCCTGATCAAGCAGGGTCGGCGATTCCAGATGATCCTGTATGTGCGGCCCGCCCGGCCGGTCACGGGCCGGCGGGTTGACGCGGCCACCCATGCTGTCAAAAAGGCCCTGTACCCGGTGCTGGGGCGCGTTGATTGCGTTCTGGTGCCCACCGAAGCGGGCCGCGACCTGTCGCTGGCCCAGTTCCGTCCCGACCCGACCGAGGCCTCCGCGTGACCCAGACCGCCGACCAGATCCAGATCCGCGTCTACTATGAAGACACCGACCTTGCGGGCATCGTCTATTACGCCAACTACCTGAAATTCATCGAACGCGGGCGAACCGAGTTCCTGCGCGCACGGGGTGTCGATCAGGGGGCCTACAAGGCGCAGACCGGCGTCGTCTTCGCCGCCCGGCGGGTCGAGGCCGACTATCTGGCCCCGGCCGTCTTCGACGATCTGCTGACCGTGGAAACCCACCTTTCGGCTATCAAGGGCGCGCGCATCTTCATGACCCAGGCCGTGCTGCGCGACGGCGAGACGTTGTTCCAGGCGCAGGTCACCCTTGCGGCGATGACCGAGGACGGCAGGCCCACCCGTGTTCCGGCGGATCTTTGCGCGCGCCTTGACCGGGTGCTTGAATAACGCGCTTGTCATAGCCAAGTCTGCCCGGTTCGAGTAGACTGGCGCAACCCGACCGGCCGCAGAGCCGCGCGAATACAGGCAGAATTCATGGACCCGATCGACTTCACGCTCTGGGCGCTGTTCGCCCGCGCCACCCTGACGGTGAAACTTGTCATGCTGCTGCTGCTGGCCGCCTCGGTCTACAGCTGGGCGATCATCATACAGAAGCATCTTGCGTTCCGCAGCGCCAAGCGCGCCGCGAAGAAATTCGACCGCGCCTTCTGGTCGGGAGAGCCGCTGGACGGGCTTTATTCCGACGTCGCCGACAAGCCGCGCAACGCCCCCGAGCGGATCTTCGTGGCCGGCATGACCGAATGGCAGCGCAGCTACAAGACCGACGGCGCGATGATCCCCGGCGCCTCGATGCGCATCGACCGCAACATGGATGTGGCCATCGCGCGGGAGGCCGAGCGTTTGAACGCGGGCCTGCCGTTTCTGGCCACCGTGGGCTCGACCGCGCCCTTCATCGGGCTGTTCGGCACGGTCTGGGGCATCATGCACAGTTTCGAACAGATCGCGGTCAGCCAGTCCACCAATCTTGCGGTGGTGGCGCCGGGCATCTCCGAGGCGCTGCTGGCCACCGGCATCGGCCTGTTGGCGGCGATCCCGGCGGTGATCTTCTACAACAAGCTGACGTCGGAAAGCGCGCGGCTGGTGGGCGGCTACGAGGTGTTCGCCGATGAATTCGCCACGCTTCTGTCGCGCGAGAGTGCCTGAGCATGGGCGCCCAGCTTCTTGACGATGGCGGCCCCAGCGCCCGCAAGGGCCGGCGCCGCCGGGCGCGCTCTGCCGCGCCGATTTCCGAAATCAACGTCACGCCCTTCGTCGATGTCATGCTGGTGCTGCTGATCATCTTCATGGTGGCCGCGCCGCTGATGACCGTTGGCGTCCCGATCAAACTGCCTGAGACAGCGGCAACCCCGTTGCCGGCGCAGGACGAAGAACCGCTGACCATCACCATCGCCAGCGATGGCCGCCTGATGATCCAGACCACCGAGACCCCGGCCGACCAGCTGATCCCCAAGCTGCGTGCCATCGCCGCCGAACGCAGCGATGACCAGATCTACCTGCGCGCCGATGGCGGTATCGACTATGGCGTGGTCATGCAGGTCATGGGGGCGTTGAACGCTGCCGGTTTCGGCAAGATCGGGCTGGTGACGGATCCCGGCGGGCCCTTGCTGGACGGCACCTCTCCGGACGCCCAGTAGGGCCGATGCAGACCGGTCTCAAACTCTCGCTGGGCGGGCATGGGGCGCTGATCCTCGTGGCGCTGGTGGGCTGGCCCTTTGCCGGGCAGACCCCGCCCGAACCGCTGGGCGCGGTGGACGTGACCCTGATCGATGCCGCGGCCCTCAGCCCCGGCGCGCTGGTGGACACCCCGGCGCCGATCGAGGCCGCCACGCCCCCCGAGGTCGCCGCGGCGCCTGCCGCCGACGCGCTGCCCGAAACGCCCGCGCCCACCGATCCCGCGCCGGAGCCCGAGCCGCTGCCCGAGGCCGAACCATTGCCCGAACTGCCTGCACCGCCGCCGGTGGATCGCGTCGCCCCTGTGCCGCAGCCGCAACTGCCTGAGGATCTGCCGGAAGCACCCGAGCGGCAGGAGGCGGTGGAAGCCGTGCCCGACCCCGCGCCCGAGGCTGTGGAGGCCGAGGAGCAGGAGGCAACCGCCCCCCAGGCCGCCGCCCCCGAGATCGTAACCGAGGCCACGGAGACCGCGCTGGCGCCGGTTACCGTTCAGGTGCCGCGCCGCCGTCCGCCGCAGCCGGACCCGCAGCCCGATCCCGCGCCCGCCGACCCCGCCCCCGAACAGCCCGCTGCCCAAGACCCCGTCGCTGCAGCCCTGGCCGAGGCGCTGGCCGCGCCGGAAACCGAGGCCGAGACCGCCACGGCCCCCGCCGCCTCCGGCCCACCGCTGACGCAGGGCGAGCGGGAAGGACTGCGCGTGGCCGTGGGCCAATGCTGGAATTTTTCCTCGCTGGGCACCGATGCGGCCAAGGTCACGGTGGTGGTCGCGATGGAGATGGGGCTTGACGGACGCCCCTCGAACCTGCGGATGGTGTCGTACGAGGGGGGCGGGGAAACGGCGGCCCAGCAAGCCTATGAGACCGCGCGCCGCGCGATCCTGCGCTGCCAGCCGTTCGAACTGCCGCCCGAGAAGTATGACCAGTGGCAAACCATCGAGATGACCTTCAACCCCGAAAGGATGCGCCGCAAATGACCCGGACCCGTGTTCTGGCCGTTCTGGCCTCCACCCTTCTGACCCTGTTCTCCGCTCCGCTCCACGCCCAGACCGGGCAAGGGCCGCTCAGGATCGAGATCACCGAAGGCGTGATCGAACCCCTGCCCATCGCCATCGCCCCCTTTGTGGTCGAGGGCAACGCCGCGCCGCAACTGGCGCGCGACATCACCGCCGTGGTGGCCTCGGATCTGGAGGGCAGCGGGCTGTTCCGGCCGATTTCCGAAACCGCCTTCATTTCGCAGGTCACCAATTTCAACGCGCCGGTGCAATACGCCGACTGGAAGGCGATCAACGCGCAGGGTCTGGTCGTCGGCGCAGTGACGGTGCAGGGCGACCGGATCACCGTGAAGTTCCGCCTGTTCGACACGTTTTCCGAGGCGCCCCTGGGCGAGGGGCTGCAATTCACCGGCACCGCCAATGCCTGGCGGCGGTTGGGCCACAAGGTCGCCGATCAGGTCTATTCGCGGATTACCGGCGAGGGCGGCTATTTCGACAGCCGCGTGGTCTTCGTGTCCGAGACCGGTCCCAAGAACGCCCGCCAGAAGCGGCTGGCGGTGATGGATTACGACGGCGAGAACCAGGGCTTTTTGACCGACAGCCAGACGCTGGTGCTGGCACCGCGGATCTCGGCGGATGGCTCGGAAGTGCTCTATACATCTTACGCCACGGGGTTTCCGCAGGTGACGCGGCTGGACACGCGGACGCTGGAAAGCCGCCCGCTGGAAGGCCAGCCCGAGGGCATGACCTTCTCGCCGCGCTATGCACCGGACGGCAAAAGCGTGCTGTTCTCGATGGCCGTCGGCGGCAACACCGATATCTTTTCGCTGCCCCTGAGCGGTGGCGAGAGAAAACGCCTGACCACCGCCCCGTCGATCGAGACCGCGCCCAGCTATTCCCCGGACGGGTCGCAGATCGTCTTTGAATCCGACCGTTCCGGCAGCCCGCAACTGTACGTCATGCCGGCGGGCGGTGGGGAGCCGCGGCGGATTTCCTTCGGGCAGGGCCGCTATGGCACGCCGGTGTGGTCGCCGCGCGGCGATCTGATCGCCTTCACCAAGCAGAACCGGGGCCGGTTCCACATCGGCGTGATGCGGGTGGACGGCTCCGAGGAACGGCTGCTGACGGCCTCGTTCCTGGACGAAGGCCCGACCTGGGCACCCAATGGCCGCGTGGTGATGTTCACCCGCGAGACCGCCGGTGCAGGGGGCGAGCCGTCGCTCTATTCCGTAGATATCACCGGGCGCAACCTGCGGCGGGTCAAGACCCCCGGCGCGGCCTCGGACCCGGCCTGGTCGCCGCTTATTGAATAACCTGCGCATTTGCATCCGCACCGCGCGCTGCTAGCCTGCCCGCCAAATGTCACCGCTTGATTTCAGGATCTGTCCCATGACCCGATTTGCCCGACTGCTTCCCCTTTGCGCACTGGTGGCGCTGGCCGCCTGTTCCGATCCGTTTGGCGGCTCGGGCACGGGGCAGAACGCCGCGCCGGGCAGCACCGCCGACCCAAGCTCGGTGGCCTATTTCCAGCAGACCGTGGGTGACCGCGTGCTGTTTCCGGTCGATCAGGCGGTGCTGACCGACGGCGCCCGTGCCACGGTGAACCAGCAGGCCAAATGGCTGACTGCCAACGGGGCCTATACCGCCGTGGTCGAAGGCCACGCCGATGAACAGGGCACGCGGGAATACAACCTGGCCCTGGGCGCCCGCCGCGCCACCGCCGTGCGTGACCAGCTGGTCGAGGCCGGGGTTGCACCGGGCCGCATTCGGACCCTGACCTATGGCAAGGAACGCCCGCTGGAGGTCTGTTCGGAAGAGGCCTGCTATGAGAAAAACCGCCGCGCCGTCACGGTGCTGACCGCCGGGGGCACCTCATGATCCGCGCCTTCGCGCTGGCCCTGATCCTCTGGCCCGGCGTGCTGCTGGCCCAGGATCGGGCGGCAACGCTGGCCGACATCCGCCAGCATCTGACCGTGCTGAAGGTCGAGATCGACAGCCTGCAGCGCGAATTGTCCACCACCGGCACCGCCATGGGCGGCAGCGGGCTGGGGCAGGGGCCGCTGGCCCGGCTGGACGCGATCGAGGCCGAGTTGCAGCGCCTGACCGCCCAGAGCGAGGAAATGGTGCATCGCATCGACCGCATCGTGCAGGACGGCACCAACCGCATCGGCGATCTGGAGTTTCGCCTGACCGAGTTGGAAGGCGGCGATCTGGGCGCCGTGGGCCAGACCCCGCCGCTGGGCGGCGAACTGCCCCTGCCCAACGATCCGGTGCCGCCGCCCGCCGAAGTCGAACTGGCGGTGGGCGAGCAGGCCGATTTCGACGCCGCGCTGAAGCTGGCCAAGGAGGGCACCCCCGCCGATGCCTATGAAGCGCTGAACCGTTTCGTGGACACCTATCCGCGCAGCCCGCTGGCCGCCGAAGCGCAACTGTTCCGGGGCGATGCGCTGGCGGCCCTTGGCAATCCCACGCAGGCGGGGCGCGCCTATCTGGAAAGCTACACGCTGGCCGAGTTGGAAAACCCCGGCCTTGCCGCCGAGGCGCTGTTCAAGCTGGGCGATACGCTGGCCGGGCTGGGCCAAACGCCTGAGGCCTGCATCACCCTGGGCCAGGTCGTGGCCGGGTTTCCGGGCACCACGGCGGCCACACAGGCCGAAACGCGGTTGAGCGGCCTGAGCTGCTCGTGACACCAGCGGCGCGGCTGGCGGCGGCGCTGGCGGCGCTGCCGCAGGGCGCGCCGCAACGGATCGGCGTGGCGGTCTCGGGCGGCGGCGATTCCATGGCGCTGCTGCATCTGCTGGCCGACTGGGCGCGCGGGCATCCCTGCGACCTTGCTGTGGTCACCGTGGATCACGGGTTGCGCCCCGAAGCCGCCGAAGAGGCCGCACTGGTGCAGCAGACCGCCCGCAATTTGAGCCTTCCCCATGACATCCTGCGCTGGACCGACGCAGACGGCGACAGCGGCAATCTGGCGGCGCGCGCCCGCACCGCGCGGCTGGACCTGATCGCCGGCTGGGCCCGGCAGCGCGGCATCCCGCAGGTGGCGCTGGCCCACACCCGCGACGATCAGGCGGAAACCGTGCTGTTGCGGCTGGCGCGCGGCTCGGGCGTTGACGGGCTGTCGGCGATGGCGCCAAGCCGTCCCGATGCGGCGCGGGGTGTCACATGGCTGCGCCCGCTGTTGCAGGTCCGGCGGGACGAATTGCGGGATGAACTGACCCGGCGCGATCAGCCCTGGGCGGAAGATCCCAGCAATGCCGATCGTCGCTTCGACCGGGTGCGGGCGCGGGCGCTGCTGGCCGATCCGCCGCTGCCGGGGCTGGAGGTCGATCGGCTGGCCGAAACCGCCACCCGTATGGCCGCTGCCCGCGCGGTTCTGGCGGATCTGGCCGTCACGGCGGCCGAACGGCTGGCCGGATCTGAGGCCGGGGTGCTGCATCTTGACGCCGCCGGACTGGCGGGGTTGCCCGACGAGACCCGCTGGCGGCTGCTCTCCGGGGCGCTGTGCACCCTGGCTGGCACCGCCTACCGCCCCCGCCTGTCGGCCCTGCAACAGGCCGAGGCACAGGCGACCGCGGGCAGGGTTGCGACGCTGCACGGCTGCCTTCTGGTGCCGGCGCGCGGGCGTCTGTGGATCACCCGCGAACCCGCCGCCCTGGCCCCCGAACCGCTGCCGGTCGGCCTGTGGGATGGCCGCTGGAAGATCGAAGGGGCTTTCGACCCGGAGATCACCGTCGCGCCACTGGGCGAACCCGGCCTTGCGCGCTTCCCGCAATGGCGCGAAATGGGGCTTCCCTTCGCCGTGGCGCAGGCGCTTCCGGGCCTGTGGTGGGACGGCGATCTGCTGGCCGCGCCGGCGGTTCCGGGGGCCCGGACAGGGGCGCCTCAATGGCGCGCTACGGCCCAATCAAGGGTCTCTGCGTTCGCTGCAGTGCTGAAACCTGATTGAACTGGCGCGTGGGTTCCTTATCTTAAGGGGAAGACTTGCGGCCATTGCCGCATCCACAAAGGAGATCCCCTTGGGAAACGCTCGTAATATCGCCTTCTGGGTGGTGCTGTTCCTGCTGATTCTTGCGCTGTTCAACCTGTTCTCGGGTGGCCAGTCGACGATGTCGTCGCGGTCGATCAGCTATTCCGACTTCGTGCAGGCCGTCGAAAACAAAGAGGTCAGCTCTGTCACCCTGGATGGCGAGAAGGTTCTGTTCCGCGGCAACGACGGGCAGGACTACGTCACGATCGTGCCCCAGGGCAGCCAGGTCGCAGACATGCTGATCGTCAACGAAGTGGCCGTCAGCGCGCGCCCGCAGGAACAGTCGGGCTTTACCACCCTGCTGATGACGTTCCTGCCATTCCTGCTGCTGATCGGCGTCTGGATCTATTTCATGAACCGGATGCAGGGCGGCGGACGCGGCGGGGCCATGGGCTTTGGCAAATCCAAGGCGAAGCTTCTGACCGAAAAGCACGGACGCGTCACCTTCGACGATGTGGCGGGCATCGACGAGGCCAAGGAAGAACTGGAAGAAATCGTCGAATTCCTGCGCAATCCGCAGAAATTTTCCCGTCTGGGCGGCAAAATTCCGAAAGGCGCCCTTCTGGTCGGCCCTCCGGGCACCGGTAAGACGCTGCTGGCGCGGGCCATCGCAGGCGAAGCGGGCGTGCCCTTCTTCACCATTTCGGGCTCGGATTTCGTGGAAATGTTCGTCGGTGTCGGCGCGTCGCGTGTGCGTGACATGTTCGAACAGGCCAAGAAAAACGCCCCCTGCATCGTCTTCATCGACGAGATCGACGCCGTGGGCCGGTCCCGTGGCGTGGGCTATGGCGGCGGCAACGACGAGCGGGAACAGACCCTGAACCAGCTGCTGGTCGAGATGGACGGCTTTGAAGCCAACGAGGGCATCATCATCGTCGCGGCCACCAACCGGCCTGACGTTCTGGACCCGGCGCTGCTGCGCCCCGGCCGCTTCGACCGCCAGGTGCAGGTGCCCAATCCCGACATCAAGGGCCGTGAGAAGATCCTGGGCGTTCACGCCCGCAAGGTACCGCTGGGCCCCGACGTGGATCTGCGCATCATCGCGCGCGGCACGCCGGGCTTCTCGGGCGCCGATCTGGCGAACCTTGTAAACGAATCAGCCCTGATGGCGGCGCGCATCGGACGGCGTTTCGTGACCATGGAAGATTTCGAAAGCGCCAAGGACAAGGTGATGATGGGGGCCGAGCGCCGATCCATGGTCATGAGCGAGGATGAAAAGAAGCTGACCGCCTATCACGAAGCTGGGCACGCGGTGGTGGGGCTTCATGTTCCGCAGCATGATCCGATCCACAAGGCGACGATCATTCCGCGCGGCCGGGCATTGGGTCTGGTCATGTCGCTGCCGGAACGGGACCAGTTGAGCGTCACCTACACCAAGTACAAGTCCAAGATCGCCATGGCGATGGGCGGCAAGGTGGCCGAGGAACTGATCTTCGGGAAGGAAAACGTGACCTCGGGCGCGGCTTCGGACATTCAGCAGGTGTCGCGTATTGCGCGGGCCATGGTCACGCAGTTCGGCTTTTCGGACGACCTGGGCAACATCGACTATGCCAACGAACAGGAAAGCTTCCTGGGCCCCTATCAGGGCCAGTCGAACGTGTCGCCGGAAACCCAGCGGCGGATCGACGAGGAAGTGCGCAAGCTGGTGGACGAAGGCTATGAGGAGGCCAAGCGCATCCTGACCGAACATGCCGAAGAGCATCATCGTCTGGCCGAAGCGCTGCTGGAATACGAAACCCTCACCGGGTCCGAGATCACCAAGGCGATGGCGGGCGAGCCGCTGAACCGGGGCGAGGATGACGACGACACGCCGTCCGGCAATGCGCCGTCGATCACCGCCATTCCCAAGACCAAGCCGCGCAACAAGCCCGGCGGCGAGAACGGGATGGAGCCTGAACCCTCCAGCTGATCGACGCCGGATCCCGAAGTTCGACCCCTCGCTGCCCTGCCGGTCCGCGGGGGGTCTTTTTTTGCGCCGGCGCCGGGCGTGGCGGGCAATTCTGGCGCATCCCAATTTCGCCATGTCGGAAATGTACTTCCGTGCTGGATGCCAGTGGCTCTATGGTTGGACGCAAGGGCGCGCATGCGCCGGAGTGATCAGGGCGGAGAACAGGACATGGGTTTCAAGACCGACATCGAAATCGCACGGGAAGCCAGCAAGAAACCCATTCAGGAGATCGGGGCAGGGCTTGGCATTCCCGAGACCAGTCTGATCCCCTTCGGCCACGACAAGGCCAAGGTCGCGGCGGACTTCATCGCCGGGGTACATGACCGCCCGAACGGCAAGCTGATCCTCGTCACCGCCATCAACCCGACACCGGCGGGCGAGGGCAAGACCACCACCACCGTGGGACTGGGAGACGGGCTGAACGCCATCGGCAAGAAGGCGGCGATCTGCATCCGTGAAGCCTCGTTGGGACCGTGTTTCGGGATGAAGGGCGGCGCGGCGGGCGGCGGCTATGCACAGGTCGTGCCGATGGAGGACATGAACCTGCATTTCACCGGCGATTTCCATGCCATCACCTCGGCCCACAACTTGCTGTCAGCGATGATCGACAACCACATCTACTGGGGCAACAAGCTGGCGATCGACGAACGCCGGGTGGTCTGGCGCCGGGTCATGGACATGAACGACCGGGCGCTGCGGGACATCGTGACCTCGCTGGGTGGGGTCTCGAACGGCTTTCCGCGCCAGACCGGGTTCGACATCACCGTGGCCTCGGAAGTCATGGCGATCCTGTGCCTGGCCACCGATCTGGACGATCTGCAGCGGCGGCTGGGCGACATCATCGTCGCCTATACCCGCGACCGCACGCCGATCTACTGCCGTGATATCAAGGCCGATGGCGCGATGACGGTGCTGTTGCAGCAAGCCATGCAGCCGAACCTCGTGCAGACCCTGGAAAACAACCCGGCCTTCGTCCACGGCGGTCCGTTTGCCAATATCGCCCATGGCTGCAACTCGGTCGTGGCCACAACCACGGCGCTCAAACTGGCGGACTACGTGGTGACCGAGGCGGGGTTCGGCGCCGACCTGGGGGCCGAGAAATTCATGAACATCAAGTGCCGCAAGGCCGGGCTGGCACCCGATTGCGTGGTGCTGGTGGCGACGGTGCGGGCCATGAAGATGAACGGCGGTGTGGCCAAGGCCGACCTGGGGGCCGAAAACGTCGCGGCCGTCAAGGCGGGTTGCGCCAACCTGGGCCGTCACATCGGCAACCTGAAATCCTTCGGCGTGCCGGTGGTGGTGGCGATCAACCATTTCACCGGCGATACCGAGGCCGAGGTGCAGGCCGTGCTGGACTACGTCAACACCCAAGGCTCCGAGGCGCATGTGTGCAAGCATTGGGCCGAGGGTTCGGCCGGAATCACCGAGCTGGCAAAGCGGGTGGCCCAGGTTGCTGACAGCGGCGTGTCGCAATTCTCGCCGCTCTATCCTGACGACATGCGCCTGTTCCAGAAGATCGAAACCATCGCCAAGCGCATCTATCGTGCCGACGAGGTGATGGCCGACAAGAAGATCCGCGACCAGTTGCGTGTCTGGGAAGACGCCGGGTTCGGAAACCTCCCGGTCTGCATGGCCAAGACCCAGTACAGCTTCTCGACCGATCCGAACCTGCGCGGCGCGCCCACCGGCCATTCGCTGCCGGTGCGCGAGGTGCGGCTGTCCGCCGGGGCCGGGTTCATCGTGGTCATCTGCGGCGAGATCATGACCATGCCGGGCCTGCCCAGCGTGCCAAGCGCCGAGGCCATCATGCTGAACGATGCCGGCCAGATCGACGGGCTGTTCTGAGCGATTTGGCCGGTGGTACGTCGGTGGGGAGCGTTGTAGAACCGGGCAGAAGCCAGTTTCGGAGCGCTGACCCCATGCAAGACCCTGCCGACTGCCAGACCATGACCGAGCTGCGGGTGGTCATCGACGGGCTGGACCGCGAGCTTGTGCAACTGCTGGCGCGGCGGCAGGCCTGTATTGATCGCGCCATCGCGCTGAAACCCGCCGAGGGTTTGCCCGCCCGCATTCCCGACCGGGTCGAGGACGTGGTGTCCAAGGTGCGGGCCGAGGCCACGCGCAACGGGGTCGATCCCGATCTGCTGGAGGCGCTCTGGCGGCAGTTGATCGACTGGTCGATTGCCCGCGAGGCCCGGGTTCTGGGCGGCGACGCGGGCTGAAAGTGTACGGGCGCCGGGCGACCCCGACGCTTTTGGACGCGGGCCGGACTGAGGCCGGCGGTGGCGAGAAAGGGACGCAAGATGGCAGCGACGATCATCGACGGCAAGGCTTTTGCGGCCAAGGTCAGGGGCCAGGTGGCCGAGCATGTGACACGGCTGAAAGAGGTTCACGGTCTGACCCCCGGTCTGGCCGTCGTGCTGGTGGGGGAAGATCCTGCAAGCCAGGTCTATGTGCGCTCCAAGGGCAAGCAGACGGTGGAGGTCGGGATGGCCTCTTTCGAACACAAGCTGCCGGCCGAGACCGATCAGGAGACCCTGATGGCGCTGGTCGCGCAGTTGAACACCGACACCTCGGTGCATGGCATTCTGGTGCAATTGCCGCTGCCGGCGCATCTGGACGAAGAGGCGGTGCTGAACGCCATCAATCCGGCCAAGGACGTGGACGGTTTCCATATCTCGAACGTGGGGCTGCTAGGTACCGGGCAGAAAGCGATGGTGCCCTGCACGCCGCTGGGGTGCCTGATGATGCTGCGCGAACATCACGGATCGCTGTCGGGGATGGACGCGGTGGTGATTGGCCGCTCGAACATCGTCGGCAAGCCGATGGCGCAATTGCTGCTGGGCGACAGTTGCACGGTGACCATCGCGCATTCGCGCACCAAGGATCTGCCCGATGTGGTGCGCCGCGCCGATATCGTTGTTGCCGCCGTGGGCCGCCCCGAGATGGTGCCGGGTGACTGGATCAAGCCCGGCGCCAGCGTGATCGACGTCGGCATCAACCGCGTGCCTGCTCCGGGGAAGAGCGAAGGCAACACCCGGCTGGTGGGTGACTGCCAGTTCGACAGCTGCGCCGAGGTTGCCGGGGCGATCACCCCGGTGCCGGGCGGGGTCGGGCCGATGACCATCGCCTGCCTGCTGGCCAACACCCTGACCGCGACTTGCCGGGCCGCGGGCTTGCCCGAGCCCGAGGGGCTGACCGCCTGAGCCTGTGGCGTTGTTGGCCCGCTTTGGTCGGGGTGCGGAGTGTCTGGTGGGCCGAGGTGCCTCCGGCGGGAGTATTTTTGCCAAGAAGAAAGTGTAGGGCGGACGCGCGTCAGGCTGGCGGCACCGGGATCATGGTGCCTTGCAGCAGAGCGATTTCGACCGTGCTGCCGTCCTCGCGCAGGGCGGCCACGCTGGCCTGTACCACGGTGAGCCGGCGGCCCGCGCGGATGACCTTGCCGGTGGCAATCAGGGCCTTGCCGCGCGCCGGGGCGAGCAGGTTGATCTTCATCTCGACCGTCATCACCTCGCTGCCTTCGGGCAGAATGCCGAGGGCCGCATAGCCGGCCGCGCTGTCGCCAAGCGCGAAGGTCAGCCCGGCATGGCCGTGCCCGTGCTGCTGCAGCGCCGTCGGCAGGATCGGCGCGGTGATTTCGCAGTGGCCGGGGGCGAGGCCGGTCAGCTGCGCGCCAAAGTTCTGCATCAGGGTCTGGCGAACGAAGCTGGCGCGGATCGCCTCTGCGACGGCCGGGGGCAGGGTGGTGGTCATGCGGGGCAAGCCTTCTGTTTGTGGCGGGGCATGGGAACGGCATGGGCGGCGCTGCCGGTCAGGATGGCGCGGGCGTCGGGGCCCATCAACCGCGCCAGTTCCGGCGCGGTGCTGGGCAGGCCGCCGGTGTAGGTGCCGAAGGCCGGCATGATGATCCGGACGCTGTCGACCAGAAAGCAGCGCCGCGAAACCGACGTGCCGCGCAGCCCCAGCCGGGCCTTGGGATGGTAATGGCCCGAGACCTCGCCGGTGGCGGGGGTGGCGATATGGCGAAAGCTGAGGGAGCCGAGGCTGGTTTCGGCACGATGGGTGCCGGGCAGGTCCAGCGGGCCGGGGTCGTGGTTGCCCTCGACCCAGGTCCAGTCGCGCCCGGCGATCAGGCGGGTGAGCCAGAGGGTGAGATCTTCTTCCAGATCCCGCGCCGCGGTGCGGTCGTCGAAACTGTCGCCCAGGCAGATCACCCGGCGGGCGCCGGTGCGGTCCAGCTCGGTTTCCAGCCGTGCCAGCGTGTCGTGGCTTTCATAGGGCGGCAGCATCGAGCCGCCGCGCCGCGCGATGCGGTCGGATTTGCCAAGATGCAGGTCCGAGACCACCAGCAGGTGTTCGGCGGGCCACCAGAGCGCGCCAGACGGCCGGGCGCGCAGGGCCGCGCCATGGAAGGAGAAGTGATGATCGTTCATGCTTCGTTCTGACATCGGCGCAGGGTCTTGTGCAAGAGATTCGATGTGCTCACGGCACCAGCCCCGCCGCGCTGAGCAGCTTCTCGGCCTCGCTGGCCAGCAGCCGGTCCTGCGCGGCGCCCTGCACCGGCACCTTGCCAACCTCCAGCAGCAGGGGGGCTGCCAGCGGGGTGATCCGGTCCAGCATGCGATGGTCGATACGACCGTGCGTGCGCGCGATCATCTCCTCGATACGGCCGAAGTCCACCAACCCGCGCAGGGCCTCTTCACGGGTGATTTGCATCAGAAGATGGTCGGGGTCGTATTTTTGCAGGGTATCGTACAGGATATCGGACGAAAACGTCGCCTGCCTGCCGGATTTTCGCTGTCCCATGGTCTGGCGGTCGATCAGGCCCGAGATTACCGCGCTGGCCTTGAAGGTGCGTTTCATCACCGCGTTTCCCGCCAGCCATGTCTCGAAACCGGCGCGCAGGTTGTCGCCCTGAAACAGCGGGGCGGGGTCGGTCAGCGGGTCCAACCCCCAGATCAACACCGCGTAGTCGCTGGCGACGAAGCCCATGGGAGCGAGGCCCATGGCCTCCATCCGGCCGGTCAGCAGCAGGCCCAGCGTCTGCATGGCGTTGCGCCCGGCGAAGCCGTAGACGCAGGTATGGGCGCGGCCATCATGGGGGAAGCTCTCGATCAGCAGGCGATCGGCCTCGGGCAGGGCCGAGACCTGCCGTTGCAGGGCCAGCCATTGCGCGGTGTGAGCCGGCAGTTCGGGCCAGTCGGCCTGCCGGAACATGGACAGGATGCGGGCCGACAACTGGGTCGAGGTGGCGAATTTGGTGCCCGAGAAGACCGCCAGCTTCGGCTTGCGCCCGTCGCCACGGCTGACCTCGACCACCATTTCGCGCAGCCCTTCATAGCGCACGGTGCGCCCGCCGATCAGGAAGGTGTCGCCGGGGGTGAGGGTGGCGGCGAAGGCCTCTTCGACCTCGCCCAGCGGCGGGCCGCCGCGGCTGTGCCGGAAGCGCACCTTCAGGGTGTCGGTATCCTGGATGGTGCCGATGTTCATGCGGATCTGGCGGGCGGCGCGGGGGTCACGCAGTTGCCAGTGCCCATCGGGGCGTTGTTGCAGACGCTGCCAGCGGTCATAGGCGCGCAGGGCGTAGCCGCCGGTGGCGCAGAATTCCAGGCAGGCGTCGAATTCGGGCCGGGTCAGATCGGCATAGGGGCCGGCGCGGGTGACTTCTGCATACAGGGCATCGGCGTCGAAGGGGCCCGCGCAGGCCACGATCAGGATCTGCTGGCACAGAACGTCGCGCGGGCCGCGTCCGCGCGGGTCGCCGTCCAGATCATGGTCGCGTACGGCGGCCAGTGCGGCCTGGCATTCCACCACCTCGAACCGGTTGGCGGGCACCAGCCGCGCCTTTGACGGCGCGTTGTAGCGGTGGTTGGCGCGCCCAATCCGCTGCACCAGTCGCTTGACGTTCTTGGGGGCACCGATCTGGATCACCAGATCCACGTCGCCCCAGTCGATCCCAAGATCGAGCGAGCCGGTGCAGACGATGGCCCGAAGCGCCCCGGCGGCCATGGCGGCCTCGACCTTCTGGCGCTGTTCGCGGGCCAGCGAGCCGTGATGGATGCCGATGGGCAGGCCGTCGTCATTGGCCAGCCACAGGTGGTGAAAGAAGATCTCGGCCTGCGCGCGGGTGTTGTGAAAGATCAGCGTCGTTTTATGCGCCTTCACCGCTGCCAGCACCTGCGGGATGGCATAGCGCCCGCCACCGCCCGCCCAGGGCGGGGCCTCGGGCAGATCCAGCATGGCGATATCCGGATCGGGGCCGGGATCGGCGGTCAGGATCTCGCAGGGTTGCGGATGCGCGGCCAGAAAGCGGCCAATGGCGGCGGGATCCTCGACCGTGGCCGACAGGCCGACCCGGCGCAGGTCCGGACAGAGGCTTTGCAGCCGGGCCAGACCCAGCATCAACTGGTCGCCGCGTTTCGATTCGGCCAGCGCGTGGATTTCGTCCACAATCACCCGTTGCAGCCCGGCAAAGATGCGCGGGGCGTCCTCGTAGGACAGCATTACCGCAAGGCTTTCAGGTGTGGTCAGCAGGATATGCGGCGGGTCGGCGCGCTGTCGCCTTTTCTGCGTGGTGGTGGTGTCGCCGGTGCGATCCTCGACCCGGATCGGCAGGTCAGCTTCGGTGATCGGCGTGGTCAGGTTGCGCTTGATGTCGGCGGCCAGCGCCTTGAGCGGCGAGACATAGAGCGTGTGCAGGCCGGTGCGCGGGGCTTGGGTCAACTCGGCCAGTGTGGGCAGAAACCCGGCCAGCGTCTTGCCGCCGCCGGTGGGGGCGACCAGCAGCAGGGCAGGGTCTGACGCCTGTGCCAGCATGCGCGCCTGATGCGGATGCAGGGTCCAGCCGCGTTTACCAAACCATGACGTTAACGGGGCGGGCAGCATGTCCGGCGCCTTTTGGTAAGACAGTCACAACCCTTGCACCCTAACCCTGAGACCGGGTGATGCGCGAGATGCGGCGGGGGCCGACGCGCAGAAAGGTGGGACAATGTTCGGGATCAGGGGATCCATGGGTCAGCGCGTGCCGCTGCCGCTGGTGGTGGATGTGGATGGCGCGCTGTTGCAGCGGGGGCTGTGTGACAGCATCCTGCGCACCACCCTGCGCCGCGCGCCGTGGATGACGCGCCGCCATTGGCACGGGCGGCGCGCCGATCTGACGGCGATCACACTGGCCGAGGCGCTGCCCGATCTCGAGGTGCCGGTCGCGCTGAACCGGGACCTGCTGTCACAGATCGCCGTGCATCAAAGGCTGGGCGGGACCACCTACCTGATGGGGCAGGCGCAGGCCGGAATGCTGGCGGCGCTGGCCGATTTCCTTGGGATCGAGGCGCAGGTGCTGGGATCGGATGCCGACATGCCGCTGGACCGGACCCGGCAGGCGCATCTGCTGCCCGCGCTGTTCGGATCGAAAGGCTTTATCCTGATTGGCGGGCGGCGCAGCGGGGAGGCGCTGTGCCTTGCCGTGCGCGAATGCTGGATGGTGGGCGGCGCGCCGCGCATGAAGCGGCGGCTGCGCACCCACGGCGGCCGGATGACCCTGTTGCCGCCGCCGCTGTGGCTGCCGTTGCAGGTGCCCATGGCCATGATCGCCGGGCAGGGCGCGACTGACTGCGGGCCAAACCTTGGGCAGTTGGCGTCACGCGCGGTCTGGATGCGCGAAACGGAAAAGACGCGCCCGGCAAGGGGCGCGTCCGAAACGCAGGCCGGGGCGGATGCCCGCCGCCGGGCCTGAGATCAGTTGACCAGCGTGGCCTGGGTTGCGGCGCGCATCTCGTCGTCGGTAACGCCCTCGGCCAGTTCGACGATCTTCAGGCCGCCCTCGACCACGTCCAGTACGCCAAGGTTGGTGATGATGCGATCCACAACACCCCGACCGGTCAGCGGCAGGGTGCATTCCTTCAGCACCTTGCTGTCGCCATGCTTGTTGGTGTGATCCATCACCACCACCACGCGGCCGACCCCGGCCACCAGATCCATGGCGCCGCCCATGCCCTTGACCAGCTTGCCGGGGATCATCCAGTTCGCCAGATCGCCGTTTTCGGCCACTTCCATGGCGCCCAGAATCGCCGCTGCGATCTTGCCGCCGCGGATCATCCCGAAAGAGGTCGCGCTGTCGAAATACGAGGTGCGCGCCAATTCGGTGATGGTCTGCTTGCCGGCGTTGATCAGGTCCGGGTCTTCCTCGCCCTCGAAGGGGAAAGGGCCCATGCCCAGCATGCCGTTTTCGGACTGCAGGGTGATGTCCTTGTCGCCCACGTAGTTGGCCACCAGCGTCGGGATCCCGATGCCGAGGTTCACATACATGCCGTCTTCAAGCTCTTGTGCCGCGCGTGCGGCCATCTGGTTGCGATCCCAAGGCATTGTCTTGCCCTCCGTTGAAGTATCAATCTGCTGCCCGGTTTTGCGCGCGGGCAGTGGTTGCCCGATGCGCCATGCGGGCAGTGGTTGCCCGACGCTCATCCCGGGCCGCGATGACGAGGGCCCGGATTGCCGGATCGGCAACCTCGGCCTCTCTCTTTAACTTGACGTGGCGCAGCGCCTGACCGGTGCCTTCAAGGCGATGATCCGGATCCGGCAGGCTGGTTCCGTGAAAGAACCCCAGGTTCACATGGGCGCTGTGCGGCATGGCATAGGCGTAGCCATGGGTCATCTTGCCCGGCCCGGCGCCCCACCACACGCTGCGCTCCTTGCGGCTGGCTGCTTCGGTGGCGTCAGGGTCCAGATCGGCAATCAGGGCGCGAATCGACGTCAGCGTGGCGGCATGGGCCGCGGCCGCCGCCAGAATCTCGTCGAATGTGCCCAGACGATCGTCGATCTGCACCGGCCTCAGGCCTCCTCGCGCTTGCGCACGGTGCGCTGTTCGATGCGCTTTTCGTGTTCGCCCTGAATGACCCGGTGCACGTAGATGCCCGGCAGGTGGATGTTGTCGGGGTCGAGCGAGCCACGCGGCACAATCTCTTCCACTTCGGCCACGCAGATCTTGCCGCACATGGCCGCCGGCGGGTTGAAGTTGCGCGCGGTCTTGCGGAACACGAGGTTGCCGGTGTCATCGGCCTTCCACGCCTTGACGATCGAAAGATCGGCAAAGATGCCTTCTTCAAGGATGTAATCCTCGCCATTGAAGGTCTTCACTTCCTTGCCTTCGGCGATGACGGTGCCGACACCGGTCTTGGTGTAGAACCCCGGAATGCCGCAACCACCGGCCCGCATCCGCTCGGCCAGCGTGCCTTGCGGGTTGAATTCCAGCTCAAGCTCGCCCGAAAGATACTGGCGCATGAATTCCGCGTTCTCGCCGACGTAAGAGCTCATCATCTTGCGGATCTGCTTGGTGTCCAGCAGCTTGCCCAGCCCGAATCCATCCACGCCGCAATTGTTGCTGGCAATGGTCAGATCCTTCACGCCGCTGTCGACGATGGCGTCGATCAGTAGTTCGGGAATACCGCAAAGGCCAAAGCCTCCGGCGGCGATGAGCATGCCGTCCGACAGCACCCCATCCAGCGCCTCAGACGCCGAGTCATAGACTTTCTTCATGGAAAAAACGTCCCTTCCACCTTCAGTTCCCAATCGTTGTGACGTTCTGCTTGGGGCGTGTCAACGCAATGCTGCGCCGCGGCGGGTCTGTTGCGCAATTATATTAGCGCATTGGGTGTCAGAGTAAGGGCCAAGCACAACGGCCCGGAACACCCCCAATGGCGGTTGGGCCGGGGCGCGACCCGCCGGGTGGTTTTGCCGGCAGGGCCACTTTGGGGCAAAGGGCGCCTTGCAGGCGCGCTCACCCCTCGTCGGTCTTCGGGGCCGCTGCGGCCTTCTTTGGAGCCTTCTTCGCTGCCGGTTTTTTCTTGGCAGCGGCTTTCTTCTTGGGGGTTGCCCGCTTCCGGCCCCCGGATTTCGCGGCCTTGGCGGCGATCAGTTCCAGCGCCTGATCCATGGTGATGGCGTCGGGTTCGATGCTTTCGGGCAGCGTGGCGTTGACCTTGCCCCATTTGACATAAGGTCCATAGCGCCCCTTCATCACCGCCACCGGGCCACCGTCGGGATGTTCGCCCAGTTCCTTCAGCGGCTTGGTGGCCGCCGGTTTGCCGCGCTTGGGTTTCGAGGCCAGAACCTCCACCGCGCGGTTCATGCCGATGGTGAAGACCTCCTCCACATCATCAAGATTGGCGTTGGTGCCACCCTTGTGCGAGATGGTTTCGGCATGTTTCAGGTAGGGGCCATAGCGCCCGATGTTGGACCAGATCGTCACCCCGTCTTCGGGATGCGGGCCAATCTCGCGCGGCAGGGACAAAAGCTTCACCCCCTGGTCCAGCGTCAGCTCTTCGGGCGACCAGCCCTTGGGCACCGACTGGCGCGGCGGTTTGGGAACGTCCTCGGTCACCGGCCCGCGCTGGACGTAAGGCCCGAAGCGGCCCTTGAAAACGCGGATTTCATCCCCTTCGTCGGTGCCCAGAAGCTTGCCCTCGGGCGGGATGGCGCGCTCGGCTTCCTCGCCTTCCAGCGGCGGGCCGAAGGGGCGGGTGTAGCGGCATTCGGGGTAATTCGAGCAGCCGATGAACGCCCCGCCCGAGCGCGCGGTGCGCATCGACAGGCGACCGGCGCCGCAATTGGGGCACAGGCGCGGATCTGTGCCGTCTTCCTTGGGCGGGAAGAGATGCGGCTCCAGCACCTCGTTGATCTTCTCCAGCACTTCGGTGATGCGCAACTCGGCGGTTTCCGAGATCGCGGCCGAAAAATCGCGCCAGAACTGGTTGAGCACTTCCTTGTAGGCGCGCTCGCCCGCCGACACGTCATCAAGCTGCGATTCCAGGTCGGCAGTGAAGTCATAGCCCACGTATTTGCGGAAATAGTTCATCAGGAAGGCCGTCACCAACCGGCCCTTGTCCTCGGGGATCAGGCGGTTGCGATCTTTGGTGACATAGCCGCGGTCCTGAATGGTGGTGACGATCGAGGCGTAGGTCGAGGGCCGCCCGATGCCCAGTTCTTCCATGCGCTTGACCAGCGTCGCCTCGGTATAGCGCGGCGGCGGTTGGGTGAAATGCTGCTGGCCCAGAACCGCGCCGTCTTCGGACAGCACCGCGTTCTTGGCGCGGCGCGGGCCATCGGGGGCCTCGGTCACATCGTCGCTGTTGCCCGCGGCCTTGTCGAAATCGGCGATCAGGGCAGCGGATGACAGCTTCATGGCGTCGCCCTGGGCCACTTGCGGCAGGCGCTTGTCGTCGTCGTCGGCCACGTCATCGCGGCCTTCTTCGTAGACCTTGATGAAACCGTCGAACAGAACGACCTGGCCGGTGGCGCGCAGCATGACCTGGCCATCGTCGCTGCCGATGTCCACGGTGGTCCGTTCCATCCGGGCGGCGGCCATCTGGCTGGCCAGGGTGCGTTTCCAGATCAGGTCATACAGGCGGCGCTGGTCGGTGTCGGTGACGCGCAGCGCACGCGCATCGCGGGTCATGTCGGTGGGCCGGATACACTCGTGCGCTTCTTGCGCGTTCTTGGCCTTGTTCTTGTACATGCGCGGCGACTTGGGCAGGTAGTTCTCGCCGTAGCGATCCTTGATCGCGTCGCGCGCCGCCATCACCGCCTCGGGGGCCATGTCGATGCCGTCGGTCCGCATGTAGGTGATGTAGCCGGCTTCATACAGGCGCTGCGCAAGGCTCATGGTTTGCCGCGCGCCGAAGCCGAACTTGCGGCTGGCTTCCTGTTGCAGGGTCGACGTCATGAAGGGCGCCGAGGGGTTGCGGTTGGCCGGTTTGGCCTCCACCGACTGCACCGAAAGGCTGCGCGAGGTCACCGCGTGGACCGCCAGTTCGGCGGCCTCGGCGGTGGCAAGGTCGAACTTGTCCAGCTTCTTGCCGCCCAGAATGGTCAGGCGTGCTTCCAAGCTCTGGCCGCGCGGGGTTTCCAGTATGGCGCGCACCGACCAGTATTCCTGCGGCTTGAAGGCCTCGATCTCCATCTCGCGCTCGACGATCAGGCGCAGGCAGACCGATTGCACGCGGCCGGCGGATTTCGCGCCGGGCAGTTTGCGCCACAGCACCGGCGACAGGTTGAAGCCTACCAGATAGTCCAGCGCGCGGCGGGCCAGATAGGCCTCGACCAGCGGCGCATCCACTTCGCGCGGGTTCTTCATTGCCTCGGTGACGGCCGATTTGGTGATCGCGTTGAAGACCACGCGGCTGACGGCGGTTGTTTTCTTGATCGCCTTGCGCTTGGTCAGGGCCTCCTGAAGGTGCCAGCTGATGGCCTCGCCCTCGCGGTCGGGGTCGGTCGCGAGGATCAGCGTGTCGTCGTCCTTCAGGGCGTCGGCGATGGCCTTGACGTGCTTGCGCGAGTCGCTTCCGATCTCCCAGATCATCTCGAAATCATTGTCGGTATCGACCGAGCCATCCTTGGGCGGCAGGTCGCGCACATGGCCGTAAGAGGCCAGAACGGTGAAGTCATCGCCCAGATATTTGTTGATTGTCTTGGCTTTGGCAGGGGACTCGACGACAACGACCGGCATACGCGGGGGCTCCAAACTGGGGCAGACTCAAAGGATGACCGCTAGATGTGGGCTAGGGTGCAGGGTTGTCAATGAGGCGGATATGGGACAGTTGGCCCGCCGGACCCTCAGCAGCGCGAGATCAGGCCACCGGCGTGACGCTGGATCTTGCCGGCAATTTCCAGGTCCAGGACAGCGCCGGCCAGCGCGCCGGGGGCGAGGTTCAGATCACGCACCAGTTGATCCTCGGCCGTGGGCACGGGACCCAGGCGGTTCAGCAAGGCCGACTGCACATCGTGGGGGATCTGGGCCGGCTCCGGATCGGGCGGGCAGGGCAGCGGCAGGGCGTCCTGCGCGGGCCGGGGCGCCACCGGCGTGTTGGCCGCCGGCGCGCAGCCTTCGAGGGCTTCGATCACATCTTCGGCACAACGCACCAGTGTCGCGCCATCGCGCAGCAGCATGTTGCAGCCCGAGGCGCGCCCGTCCATCGGATGGCCCGGCACCGCCATCACCTCGCGCCCCTGGTCGGCGGCATTGCGGGCGCTCAGCAGGCTGCCCGACCGCGCGGCGGCTTCGACCACGATGGTGCCCAGCGACAGGCCGGTGATGATCCGGTTGCGGCGGGGAAAATGGCGCGATTGCGGCGTGGTGCCGATGGGTTGTTCCGACACCAGCAGCCCAGCCCTGGCGATACGATCCTGCAGGCGCTGGTTCTCGCGCGGATAGGCCACGTCCAGCCCGCCACCCAGAACGGCGATGGTGCCGGTGTCCAGCGCGGCCTCATGGGCGGCAGTGTCGATGCCGCGCGCCAGACCAGAGACCACGGCAAACCCGTGCGCGCCCAGGTCCAGCGCCAGTTTGCGCGTCATCCGCTCCCCCAGCGAGGAGGCATTGCGGGCGCCGACAATGGCGACCATCGGGTCATGAAACAGCTCACAGCGGCCCTTGACCCAGATCACCGGCGGCGGGTCGGGTATGACGGACAGGGCTTGCGGATAGTCGGCGTCGCCAAAGCAGATCAGGCGCGCGCCCATGCGGACCCCGTCGCGGTATTCGGCCCGCACCAGCGCGTCCGAGGCCGGCTGGTACTTGCGCACCCCGGCCTTGGCGGCAAGGTCCGGCAGCCGGTCCAGCACGCGGTCGGCAGAGCCATGCTCCTGCATCAGGCGAAAGAAGGTGTGCACCCCGACCCCCCGGGATCGAAAAAGGCGGAGCCACGACAACCTGTCTTCTTCCAACTTTGGTGGGGTGAGGGGTGTGGTTGTGGAAGAAAACAGCTCTTGCGTCATCGCGGCTCCACCCAAGGGGTAGGTTCATACATGAAGCCGCAGAGTTAACGTGGGGTGAAGAAAGCCGGAACAAATCGGCTCGAAACCGACTTATTGACCATCATGGACGAAAACCGGGTCAGGGATTCCCGACCCGGCCCGCCGTGGCGCGATCAGGCGGCCGAACCGCCCACGGTCAACCCGCCGATGTGCACGGTGGGCTGGCCGACGCCCACAGGCACCCATTGCCCGGCCTTGCCGCAGGTCCCGATGCCGGGATCCAGTTGCAGATCGTTGCCGATGGCGCGGATCTGTTGCAGCGCGGTGGCGCCATCGCCGATCAGTGTGGCCCCCTTGACCGGCGCGCCGATCTTGCCGTTCTGGACGCGATAGGCCTCGGTGCAGGAAAACACGAACTTGCCGTTGGTGATGTCGACCTGACCGCCGCCGAAGCCCACCGCATAGATGCCATCCTTCAGACCGGCCAGAATGTCGGCGGGGGCGACGTCGCCGGCCTCCATGATGGTGTTGGTCATCCGCGGCATCGGCGGGCAGGCATAGCTTTCGCGGCGTCCGTTGCCGGTGGGGGGCACCCCCATCAACCGGGCGTTCTGACGATCCTGCATCAGGCCCACAAGGATGCCATCCTCGATCAGCACGGTGCGCGACGACGGCGTGCCCTCGTCGTCGAAACTGATCGAGCCGCGGCGATCGGGCAGGGTGCCATCATCAACCACGGTCACGCCGGGGGCCGCGATGCGCTGGCCCATCAGCCCGGCGAAGGCCGAGCTTTTCTTGCGATTGAAATCGCCTTCCAGCCCGTGACCGATGGCCTCGTGCAGCAGGATCCCCGGCCAGCCCGGTCCCAGCACCACGTCCATGATGCCTGCTGGCGCAGGTTCGGCAGACAGGTTCACGCGGGCAATGCGCAGCGCCTCGTCGATGGCCCCCTGCCAATGGGAAGGATCGGTCAGCAGCGCCAGCGCGCTGCGCCCCCCGGCGCCATGGCTGCCGGTTTCGCGACGGCCGTTGTCTTCCAGAATGACCGACACGCTCAGCCGGGTCATCGGGCGGGTGTCGCTCAACAGCGCGCCGTCGGGGCGCAGGATCACCACCTCCTGCAGGCTGGCGGCAAGGGTGGCAGACACCTGCACCACGCGCGGATCGGCGTCGCGGGCATAGGCGTCGATCTCGCGCAGGGTGGCCAGCTTGGCGGCAAAGCCGGTCTCGGTCAGCGGATCGTCATCGGTATAGAGCCGCCGGTTGGTGCGTGCGGGTCCGTCGGCCAGCGTGCCGCCGCCGTCACCGATGGCCAGCCGCGCGGTTTCGACGGCGCGGCCAAGGGCAGCTTCCGAGATTTCGGTGGAATGGGCATAGGCGGCGGTTTCGCCCTGCACGGCGCGCAGGCCGAATCCTTCCGAGGCATCGTAGCTTGCGGAGCGCAGCCGACCGTCATCGAAGCTCAGCACTTCGGACCGGCTGCGTTCAAGAAACAACTCGCCGTCATCGGCGCCGCGTGTGGCGGCCTGCACGTGCCGCAGGGCGGTATCCTGATCCAGCAGCATTCCGAAGGGTTCAAAATTTCCGGTTTTCATATCTGAGCATTCCTGTATTTGATCCCGATCAAGATGTCGGAAATGACGCACTGCCCGAGACTTGTTCGCTGTATGCAAATATGGTTTTTGGATGCGTCACAGCAATGGGTGATTGCGGCAGGGAGGGCCGGGCGATCATGAACAGCCTCTCTGTGCGAAATCAACAGGAAGAGAACATGCTTAACTCTTTGCCAAAATTTGGCTTTATTTCTGGTGCCTTCGCCGCGTTTGGCGCCACGGCCGCGCAGGCGCAGGACGTTCTGGGCGATTTGCCGACGATCGGGAAACCGGCGCCGGGGGGGATCGGTTTTCAGGACGCCGCGACCGAATTGGCCCGCGAACTGCAATGGCTGGACGGGTTCCTGCTGGTCATCATCACCGCCATCGTGATCTTCGTGACCGCGCTGCTGATCTACGTGATGGTGCGCTATAATTCCAAAACCAACCCGACACCTGCAGGGTTTACCCACAATTCGCCGCTGGAAGTGGCCTGGACCATCGTGCCGATCCTGATTCTGGTCTTCATCGGCGCCTTCTCGCTGCCGATCCTGTTCAAACAGCAGGAAATTCCGGAAGCCGACATCACCATCAAGGCCACCGGGTATCAGTGGTACTGGGGGTATGAATACGTTGATGACGGATTCAGCTTCGATTCGCTGCTGCTGGCCAAGGAAGATCTGGCCGAGTACGGCTATGCCGAGGATGAGTACCTGCTGGCCACCGACACCGCCGTTGTGGTTCCGGTCGGCAAGACCATCGTCATGCAGGTCACCGGTGCCGACGTGATCCACGCATGGGCAATGCCAGCCTTCGGCGTGAAGCAGGACGCGGTGCCGGGCCGTCTGGCCGAACTGTGGTTCTCGGTCGAGAAGGAAGGCATCTATTTCGGCCAGTGTTCGGAGCTTTGCGGCAAGGATCATGCCTATATGCCGATCACCGTCAAAGCCGTCAGCGAAGAGGCCTATGCCGCTTGGCTGGAAGGCGCGAAGGAAGAGTTCGCAGGCCTGCCCGCGACCTACAACGTGGCCGCGCGCTGAGCCGAAACCTGACTTCAACGATCTGTCCGGGCAGCGGTCCGGGCAGATACCGGAGACCTGAATGACCGACGCGACTTCCTCTCTCTCCTCTCCCCAAACCGGCGAAGCCGGTTTTGGCGACTATGTGGCGCTGTTGAAGCCCCGGGTCATGACCCTGGTGGTGTTCACGGCGTTCGTGGGGCTGGTGGTGGCGCCGGGGCAGATGCATCCGATGGTGGCCTTTACCGCGATCCTGTT
Source organism: Fluviibacterium sp. S390 (assembly GCF_049800695.1). NCBI lineage: Bacteria > Pseudomonadati > Pseudomonadota > Alphaproteobacteria > Rhodobacterales > Paracoccaceae > Meridianimarinicoccus > Fluviibacterium sp. S390. Next base: position 61,544 of record NZ_JBNAFN010000009.1, read on the forward strand.
CATCGCCCTGGGCGGCGGCGCCTCGGGCGCGCTGAACATGTGGTGGGATGCCGACATCGACCGCGTGATGCGCCGGACCCGCAGCCGTCCGATCCCCTCGGGCAAGGTGCGCGAGGACGAGGCGCTGGCCGTCGGTCTGGCGCTGTCGGGGATCTCGGTGGTGATGCTGGGGCTGGCCGCAAACCCGTTCGCCGGTCTGTTTCTGGCCTTCACCATCTTCTTCTACGTGGTCATCTACACCATGTGGCTGAAACGCTGGACCCCGCAGAACATCGTCATCGGCGGTGCGGCAGGGGCCTTCCCGCCGATGATCGGCTGGGCTGCAGCCACCGGCGGCATTGCCGTCGAAAGCGTGCTGATGTTCGCGCTGATCTTCATGTGGACGCCGCCGCACTTCTGGGCGCTCGCGCTGTTCATGAAGTCCGACTACAAGGATGCCGGGGTACCGATGCTGACGGTCACCCATGGCCGCCCGGCCACGCGCCGCCACATCCTGATCTATACCGTGCTGCTGGTGCCGGTGGCGCTGGGACTGGCGCTGACATCGATAGGTGGGCCGGTGTACCTGGCCACAGCGCTGGTGATGAACGCCGCCTTCGTCAAAGGCGCCATCGGCATCGCGCGGCGGACCGAGGCACAGGCCGAGGCCGACAGCTACAAGGTCGAGAAATCCTTCTTCCGCCTGTCGCTCTATTATCTTTTCGCGCATTTCGGCGCCCTGCTGGTGGATGCCAGCCTGGTGCGCGCCGGATGGGAGGTGTTCTGATGGCATTGGGCAGGGAACATGAACTGCACACCCGCCGTCGTGGTCGCAACCTGGGCCTTGGCCTGACCCTGCTGGCGTTCGTCGCGGTGGTCTTCGGACTGACGCTTGCCAAGATCGGCAATGGCGGCGGCGTGCAGGCGTTCGATCACGCGCCGCGTCCCGAACTTGTGCCGGAGTCCGAGAAATGAGCCTGCAAGGCCCGCAGAAGACCGTCGCCCTGACCGTGGGCGTGGTGGTGCTGATGGGCAGCCTGGCCTGGGCCTCGGTGCCGTTTTACGACTGGTTCTGCCGGGTGACCGGCTTTGGCGGCACCACCGGCGTCGCGGACTCCGGATCTGACGCGGTTCTGGATCGGACCATCACCGTGCGATTCGACGCCTCGAAAGAGCGTGATATGCCGTGGGAGTTCACACCCGTGGCCCGCGAGATGACCCTGAAGATCGGCGAAACCGGTCTGGCGTTCTACGAGGCCTACAATCCCACCGACCACCCGGTTGCAGGCACGGCCTCGTATAATGTCGCGCCTTATTCGGCGGGCGGCTTCTTCACCAAGATCGACTGCTTCTGCTTTGAGATGCAGGTGCTGGAGCCGGGTGAACGGGTGCAGATGCCCGTCACCTTCTACGTCGACCCTGAAATCGTGACGGATCGGGACGCAAAACACGTTCACACGATCACGCTTTCCTATACCTTCTACGAAACCGATTTGCCCGAGGACGTGCAGGCGCGTCTTGACGGCCCCGCCTCGTCAACCGTCAATTGAAGACCCGGACCGGAAAGACAGAGTTCAAAATGGCCCACGAAAAGAACCACGACTACCACATTCTGCAACCTTCGATCTGGCCGCTCGTGGCCGCAGCCGGTGCCTTCATTATGCTGATGGGCGCGGTGCTGTGGATGCACGGTATGGGCCCCTGGATGTTCCTGATCGGCTTCGTCACCGTGCTGTACACGATGTTCGGGTGGTGGTCTGACACCGTGACCGAAAATGGTGTCGGCGATCACACTCCGGTGGTGCGCATCGGCCTGCGCTACGGCTTTATCCTGTTCATCATGTCCGAAGTGATGTTCTTCGCCGCATGGTTCTGGAGCTTCTTCAAGCACGCGCTGTACCCGATGGGCCCCGACAGCCCGGCGATCGACGGTGTCTGGCCGCCGGCGGGGATCGAGACCTTCGACCCCTGGCACCTGCCGCTGATCAACACGCTGATCCTGCTGTGCTCGGGCTGTGCCGCCACCTGGGCGCACCACGCGCTGGTGCATGAAAACAACCGCAAGGACATGAAGTCGGGCCTGATCCTGGCCATTGTCCTGGGCGCGCTGTTCACCGTGTTCCAGATCTACGAATACAGCCACGCGGCCTTTGGCTTCTCGGGCAACATTTATGGTGCCAACTTCTTCATGGCGACCGGCTTCCACGGGATGCACGTTCTGATCGGCACGATCTTCCTGTTCGTCTGCCTGATGCGCGTCTATCGCGGCCATTTCACCCCGGAGAACCACGTCGGTTTCGAAGCCGCCGCCTGGTACTGGCACTTCGTCGATGTGGTCTGGCTGTTCCTGTTCGCCGCAGTCTATATCTGGGGCGGTTGAACCCCCTCGTGACATTCGCCTAAAGCGGGGCGCGGGCCGGTGGGTTCGCGCCCCGTCCCGTTTCCCGGTTCCGGAGTTTGCCCGATGCGACGACTGATCCTGCCCCTGATCTTCGGCTTGGCCGGCGCGGCCGTGCTGGTCGGGCTGGGCGTCTGGCAGGTGCAACGGCTGGGCTGGAAGCAATCGGTGCTGGCCGAGATCGAAGGGCGCATCGAAGCGGCACCGGTGGCGCTGCCCGCCCAGCCCGAGGAAACCCGCGACAAGTATCTGCCGGTGACCGCCACCGGCGTGATCGGCCCGGATGAAATCCTTGTGCAATCCTCGATGAAACTGGTGGGGCCGGGGTTCCGTGTCATTGCCCCGTTCGAGACCGAGGGCCGCCGTATCCTGCTGGATCGCGGCTTCATCCGCCTGACCGACCGCGACCTGGTGCGCCCGTCCGTGAGCGCCACGATCACCGGCAACCTGCACTGGCCCGACGAAGTTGACGGCTTCACCCCGGATCCGGACATCGCCGGCGGCATGTGGTTTGCCCGCGAGATCGCGACTATGGCCGCCCATCTGAACACCGAACCGGTGCTGCTGGTCAGTCGGTCCAGCGACGAAGATCCGGTTGCCGTGACCCCCTTGCCGGTGACCGCCACCGGCATCCCCAACAACCACTTGCAATACGCCATAACCTGGTTCCTGCTGGCCGTCGTCTGGATCGCCATGACCGCGTTTTTCGTGACCAGCCAGCGCCGCCGCACCAAGAAGGACTGACCGATGCAGTATGTCTCAACCCGGGGGAAGGCCCCGATCCTCAGCTTCGAAGAGGCCATGCTGACCGGGCTGGCGCGCGACGGCGGTCTGTATGTGCCCGAAACCATCCCGACCTTCACCGCAGACGAGATCGCGGCGATGGCCGGCCAGCCCTATGAGGAAATCGCCTTCCGGGTGATGAAACCTTACCTGGGCGACAGCTTCACCGACGACGAGTTCCGCCAGATCATTGCCCGCGCCTATGACGGCTTCGGCCATGACGCCCGCGCGCCGCTGGTGCAGCTTGGCCCCGACCATTTCCTGCTGGAGCTGTTCCACGGCCCGACGTTGGCCTTCAAGGACTTCGCCATGCAGATGATCGGCCAGCTTTTCGAGGTGGCCCTTGGCCGCCGCGGAGAGCGGGTGACCATCATCGGCGCGACCTCGGGCGACACCGGTTCCGCCGCCATCGAAGCATTCCGGGGGCTGGACGCGGTCGACGTTGTGATCCTGTTCCCGCAGGGCCGCGTGTCCGAGGTACAGCGCCGCCAGATGACCACGCCGTCGGAAAGCAATGTCCACGCCATCGCCGTCGAGGGCGATTTCGACGATTGCCAGGCCCGCGTGAAGGACATGTTCAACGATTTCGACTTCCGCGACCGGGTGAAACTGGCCGGTGTGAACTCGATCAACTGGGCGCGGGTGCTGGCGCAGGTTGTCTATTACTTCTCGTCGGCGACCTCGCTGGGCGCGCCGCATCGCAAGGTCAGCTTCACCGTGCCCACCGGCAATTTCGGCGATATCTTTGCAGGCTACGTGGCACAGAAGATGGGCCTGCCCATCGACCGGCTGGTGATCGCCACCAACCAGAACGACATCCTGCACCGCACGCTGGAAACCGGGGCTTATACCAAGGAAGCCGTGGTGCCCTCGATCAGCCCGTCGATGGACATACAGGTGTCGTCAAATTTCGAACGGGTTCTGTTCGATGCCTATGGCCGCGACGGCGAGGCCGTGGCCCAGCAGATGGCCGATCTGGGGCAGGGCGGCGAATTCCGCGTCAGCCAGGGCGCGCTGGAGTTCCTGAGGGAGCATTTCGACAGCGGTCGCGCCTCGGAAGACGAAACCACCGCCACCATCGCCCGCAGCTTTGTGCATACCGGAGAGGTGTTGTGTCCGCACAGCGCGGTGGGTGTGAAAGTGGCCGAAGAGGCCGTTCGGCCGGGGGTGCCGATGATCACCCTGGCCACCGCGCATCCGGCGAAATTTCCCGCTGCGGTCGAGGCCGCCTGCGGCGTCAGCCCGGCACTTCCCAAGCGCATGGCGGACCTGTATGAGCGTCCGGAACGCGTGACCGATTGTACCAATGATCTGGCCGCGCTTGAGGCATTGATTGAGGAGAAGATTTCCGCGTGACTGTTCAGATCCATCGTTTGCCCAACGGGCTTCGTATCGTCACCGAACGGATGGCGGGGCTGAAATCAGCCTCGCTGGGGCTGTGGATCGCCGCCGGCGGCCGCCACGAGCGCCCCGAGCAGAATGGCATCGCGCATTTCCTCGAACACATGGCGTTCAAGGGCACCAAGACCCGCAGTCCGCTGCAAATCGCCGAGGCGATCGAGGATGTGGGCGGCTATATCAACGCCTATACATCGCGCGAGATGACCGCCTATTACGCCCGCATCCTTGAAGAAGACGTGATGCTGGCGCTGGACGTGATTTCCGACATCGTGCTGAACCCGGTGTTTGATCCCGCCGAGATCGAGGTCGAGCGCGGCGTCATCCTGCAGGAGATCGGGCAGGCACTGGACACCCCCGACGACATCGTTTTCGACTGGCTTCAGGAAGCCGCCTATCCCGACCAGCCGCTGGGCCGCACCATCCTTGGCGAAACCTCCCATGTGGAAGGCTTCTCGCGCGAGGATCTGTTCGGCTTCGTGGGTGAACGCTACGGGCCGGGGCAGATGATCCTTTCGGCGGCCGGGGCGGTGGATCACGACGCCATCGTGCGCGAGGCCGAGCGTCTGTTCGGCCATCTGTCACCGGTTCTGTCCAGCACCCCGGAACCGGCACGCTTTGCCTATGGCGAAAAGCGGCAGGAAAAGGCGCTGGAGCAGGTGCATTTCACCCTGGCGCTGGAAGGCCCCAGCTACCGCGAGGATGAGATCTACACCGCGCAGGTCTTTGCCACCGCGCTTGGCGGCGGCATGTCCTCGCGCCTGTTCCAGGAAGTGCGCGAAAAGCGCGGGCTGTGCTATTCGATCTTCGCGCAGGCCTCGGCCTATGCCGACACCGGCATGACCACGATCTATGCGGGCACCAGCGAAGGCGACGTGGGTGCTTTGGCCGAACTGACCATCGACGAGTTGCGCAAGGCCGCCGACGGGCTGCGGCCCGACGAGGTCAACCGCGCCCGCGCCCAGATGAAAGCGGGCTTGCTGATGGGGTTGGAAAGCCCGTCGTCGCGCGCCGAACGGCTGGCGCGGCTGGTGTCGATCTGGGACCGGGTGCCCGATCTTGAGGAAACCATTGCCCTGATCGACGGGGTGAATGCCGACAAGCTGCGCGACTATGGCAACCGTCTGGTGTCGCAGGCCCCGGTGGCGCAGGCGCTCTATGGCCCGGTGGGCAATGCGCCGCGCCTGGATGATCTCAGGGCCCGGCTGGCCGCATGATCCGGCTGGCGCGGCGTCAGGTTCAGATCGAATCCGAACGGATGCGACTGCGGCCTCCGGCGATGGCCGATTTTGTCGAATGGTGCGAGTTGCGCCGCCAAAGCGCCGCTTACCTGAAACCGTGGGAGCCGACCTGGTCCGCCGACCACCTGACCAAGCGCGGCTTTTCCAACCGTATCCACTGGGTGCAGCGCAGCATCTCGAACGGCACGGCCCTGCCGCTGTTTCTGACCGACCGCGACAGCGGCGCGCTTCTGGGCGCGCTGACGCTGGACAACATCCGCCGTGGCCCGGCGCAGGCCGGCACGCTGGGCTATTGGATCGCCGAGAGATTCGCCGGACAGGGCTACATGCGCGAGGCGATCCGCGCCGTCACCCATCACGCCTTCACCCAGATGGACCTGAGCCGGATCGAAGCCGCCTGCCTGCCGGAAAACGCCGCCTCGCGCCGGGTGCTGGAGGTTTCGGGCTTCAAGTACGAGGGCGTTGCGCAAAGCTATCTGCAGATCAACGGGCGCTGGCGCAACCATGTGCTTTACGCCAATCTGCGCGGCGACCGGCGGGGACGCTCCTCCGCAACGTGACGCCGGGGCAATTCGTGCTACCCTTTCGGCATACAGCCCGGAGGTCGCCCCCATGCCCCTGATCCGTCTTGCCCTTGCCCTGATCCTGTTGCTGGCCAACCCGCTGCAGGCGCAGGATCGCCGCCCCAGCCATTGCATCTCGCTGGTTCAGAACCTGCCCGGCGGGGTCTACCTGTATCGCGCGGCCTTTACCGATCCGCTGCCGGATTACACCGTACGCCTGCGCTATGTCGCCCACGCCAGTTTCCTGATCCGGGGGCAGGGCGGGACGACAGCGGTGACCGACTACACCGGCTTTCTGGGCAGCACCGATTTCGTGCCCGACGTGGCGACCATGAATCGCGCCCACAGTTCCCATTGGACAGCACTGCCCGATCCGCGCATTCCCCATGTGCTGCCGGGCTGGAACCCCGATGGCGGGCCGGCGGATCATCACCTGGATCTGGGCGAGATGCTGGTCCGGTCGGTGTCCACCGACATAAGGTCGTGGTCGGGCGGGGTGGAAAGCGGCGAGGACGGCAATTCCATCTTCGTGTTCGAGGTCGCAGGCCTGTGCATCGGCCATCTGGGCCATCTGCATCACGTGCCCACCGACGAACAATTCGCGGCGCTGGGACGCCTGGACGTGGTGATGGCGCCGGTGGATGGCGGCAACACGCTGGACCTGCCGTCGATGATCCGGGTTCTGACGCGGCTGCGCGCGTCGATCGTGATCCCCATGCATTGGTTCGGCGACGGCACCCTGTCGGTGTTCCTTGCCGGAATGCAGGACAAGTTCGAGATCGAACGGGTGGGTGGCCCGGACCTTGAAGTCTCGTTGCGCAGCTTGCCGCAACGGCCTACGGTCATGGTCTTGCAACCGGCGTATTTGAGTGACGATGACTGACATTTCTCCTGCGGCCCGCCAAGTGTTGGACAGGTTGAACCGGACCCTTCCCAAGGCGGCGTTTCGTCCCTTGGGCCCTGCCTATCTGGAAGAACCCCGTGGGGCCTACATCGGCCATGCCTGCGCCGTGGTCGCGCCGGACACGGTCGAGGGCGTGGCCGAAGTGGTGCGCGCGGCCGCTGACCTGTCGGTGCCGGTGGTGCCTTACGGCGGCGGCACCGGTCTGGTGGGCGGGCAGGTGATGGCCGATGGCCCGGCGCCGCTGCTGCTCTCGCTGGAACGGATGACCGCGATCCGGTCGCTGGATGTGCCGTCGGGCGTGCTGGTGGCCGAGGCCGGCGCGATCCTGCAGGACGTGCAGGACGCCGCGCGCGACGCCGGCCTGCTGTTTCCCCTCAGCCTTGCCGCGCAGGGCTCCTGCCGGATCGGCGGCAATCTGGCCACCAATGCGGGCGGGGTGAACGTGCTGCGCTATGGCAATGCCCGCGACCTGTGTCTGGGCCTTGAGGCGGTGCTGCCGGACGGATCGATCTGGCACGGGCTGAGCGCGCTGCGCAAGGACAACACCGGCTATGATCTGCGCAACCTTCTGATCGGCTCGGAGGGCACGCTCGGGGTCATCACGGCGGCCTCGCTGCGGCTGTTTCCAAAACCCCGCGCCGAGGCCACGGCGATCTTCGTGGTGCCCGATCCGCAGGCCGCGCTGAACCTGTTGGCCCTGACCCGCGCCGAGGTGGGCGAGGCGATCAGCGCCTTCGAACTGATGTCGCAGCAGGGGCTGGAATTCCTGGCTGAAACCATGCCGCAGGTGCGCCAGCCTTTCGATGCGCCGCCCGCATGGTCGGTGCTGGTCGAACTTGGCTTCACCGGTCCCGGCGATCCCGAAGAGGCGCTGGCCACGATCTTTGAGGCCGCCTTCGAGCGCGATCTGGTCAGCGATGGCCGCATCGCCCTGTCCGATGGCCAGCGGGCCGAGTTCTGGACCCTGCGCGAGAGCATCCCCGAGGCCAACAAGAAGATCGGCGCGATCTCGTCGCACGATGTGTCGGTGCCGCTGGCAGCGCTGCCCGACTTCATCGCACGGGGCGATGAGGTGATCGCGGCGCTGGGACCGTTCCGGGTCAATTGCTTCGGACATCTGGGCGACGGCAACCTGCATTACAACGTGTTCCCGCCCATGGGCGAGGCGCGCGAGACCTACAAGGACCGCAAGGGCGCCATCATGCGCGCGGTCCATGATCTGGTGCACGAATTCGACGGCTCGGTCAGTGCCGAGCATGGCATCGGGCGTCTGAAGGTGGACGATCTGCAACGCTATGGCGATCCGGCGCGACTGGCGGCCCTGCGGGCGATCAAGCGGGCGCTGGACCCGCGCGGCATCATGAACCCGGGCGCGGTTCTGGCGGCGGAATAGCAGCTTCCCTTCCTCAGCAAGGGGCTTCAGACTTCTGGGCGTTGTCCCAGTGCGCTGCCCCCTTCGTCCGCGATGGCAAGCCTTCAGGTTTCCCGGCGGCCACCGCGCCGGTCAGTCCCCGGCGTAGCTGCACAGGGCATGCACCGGCATCCCCATCTTCTCAAGCCGGGCGCGGCCGCCCAGATCGGGAAGGTCCACCACGAAGGCGCAGCCGATGATGTTGCCGCCCAGCCGTTCCACCAACTTGATCCCGGCCTCGGCGGTGCCGCCGGTGGCCAGCAGGTCATCGACGATCAGCACGGTCTGGCCCGCGGCGATGGCATCATCGTGGATCTCGACCGTGGCGCTGCCGTATTCCAGCGTATAGTCCTCGGACAGGGTCGCGGCCGGCAGCTTGCCCTTCTTGCGCACCGGCACGAAGCCGGCCGAAAGCTGATGCGCCACCGCGCCGCCCAAGATGAAGCCGCGGGCTTCCAGCCCCACCACCAGGTCGATCCGCTGTCCGGCATAGGGCGACAGCAACTGGTCCACCGCCATGCGAAAGCCGCGCGGATGGCCAAACAGGGTGGTCACGTCGCGAAACATGATCCCGTCATGCGGGAAGTCGGGAATGGTGCGGATGAAGTCTTGCACGGTCTCGGTCATCGCCAGATCCTCTGCTTCTTCGGCGCCCGGGCAGAAGCACCCCGAACGGGATAAGGGGCGGCACCTTCTGCGCCAACCGTTGGCAGGGTCGCAGGTGTCATGCGCCCAGCACCCGGCCCGCCACCGCGTCCAGCCTGGCCAGCAGTGCCGGGTCGCGCTTGTCCGGCGCGGTCATGACCGCATATTCCAGCGCCCGGTCGCAGCCATGGGGGCAGGGCGCGCGGTCCGCACCCAGCAGGCCGGGCAGGGCGGCCACCAGGTTGCGGGCCTTCTGGGAATTGCCGGTCAGGGTGGCGATGATCTCGGTGATTTCCACGGCCCCGTGATCGGGATGCCAGCTGTCGTAGTCGGTGATCATCGCGACCGAGGCGTAACACAGCTCGGCCTCGCGGGCGAGCTTGGCCTCGGGCATGTTGGTCATGCCGATCACGTCGCAGCCCCAGGCCTCGCGGTACATCCGGCTTTCGGCCAGGGTCGAGAACTGCGGCCCTTCCATCGCCAGATAGGTGCCACCCCGATGGACGGTCACGCCCTGGGCTTCCGCCGCCGTGGCGCAGGCATCGCCCAGTCGCGGGCAGGTGGGATGGGCAACCGACACATGCGCCACGCAGCCGGTGCCGAAGAAGGACTTCTCGCGCGCGAAGGTGCGGTCGATAAACTGGTCGACGATGACGAAATCGCCCGGCGCCATCTCCTCGCGGAACGAGCCGCAGGCCGAAACCGAGATCACATCGGTGACCCCCAGCCGCTTCAGCGCATCGATATTGGCACGGTAAGGCACGGTGGACGGCGAATGCACATGGCCCCGACCATGACGCGGCAGGAAGGCCATCTTCACCCCGTCGAGCCTGCCAGTCAGGATCTGGTCCGAAGTCGTCCCCCAGGGGCTGTCCACCGCCTGCCAGCGCGCGTCCTGCAACCCGTCGATCTCGTAAACGCCCGAGCCGCCGATCACACCGATAACCGTTTCACTCATCCTGACGGGTCCCTTCTGACTGTTCCGGGGGAACTATGGCACCGGGGTCGGGTGCGGGCAATCGCTGCGTATCAGTCGTCGGGACGGGCCAGTTCGAAGACCGCGTCGATGGCGGCATAGTCACGATAGCCCATCCGCGCCAGCGGCCTGTAGCGGGTCACATCGAACCGCCCGTCGACAAGGCAATCATCGCGCAGATGCACGCCCGTGACCTCGCCAAACACGGTGAAGTTGGCCTTGCCGGGCAGTTGCAGGATCCGGATCAGGCGGCATTCCAGGCTGGCGGGCGCTTCAGCGACGCGTGGGCAATCGATGGTGGCACAAGGTGCCTTGTTCGCGCCCGCCACCACGAATTCATCTTCCCCGCGCGGCAACGCCGCTGAACTGGCGTTCATCACGCCGCCCATCGCGTGTTCCACGATATTGACGCAGAACACCCCGGTGTCGCGAATGTTGCCGACGCTGTCTTTGGTGCCTTCACGGTCGGGCTTTTCCGAAGTCGAGGCGAACATGATCTGAGGCGGCGCATAGGCCACCGCATTGAAGAAGGAATAGGGCGCAAGGTTATCGTGGCCCTCACCGTCGCGGGTCGAGACCCAGGCGATGGGGCGCGGCGTCACAATGGCGTTGAACGGGTTGTGTGGCAGGCCGTGGCCGTCAGAGGGGATATAGAACATCTGCCCCCCCGCTAGCCGCGTGTCACCAGAACCAGCGGGTCCAGCGATACCTCTTCCAGATTGCGGCCCGGCCCGATGCGGTCGACCACGGCGAACAGCCCCGGCCCGGACAGCGGCGTCAGCACCCCGTGCCAGACACCGCGATGAAAATTCACCCCCTGTCCCGGTTCGGTCAGGAAGGCGCGAAACCCCTCTGGCCCGTTCGGGCCATCCTCGGCCACGGTCACCAGGAACGGATCCAGCGACATGGGCAGGAAGGCCTGGCTGCCCTCGGGATGCCGCTCTACAAGGTCCAGCGTGTAGGGCATGTTGCGCGGCACAGCCTTGAACAGGCTGATCCCGGCGCGCCCGTCCGCGCCGAAGTCCAGAAGCGCGTGATCGTGATAGCGGCCACAAAGCCCCTGGTTGATCCAGCGATCCGGCGCCCCGCTGGCCTCCAGCACATCGCCGTAGCGCGCAAATCCGCCCCGCGTCAGCGGTTCGGCGGTGATCCAGCGCGGCCCGCTCATGACGCCGGCCCGCCCAGGCCCGCTGTCACCACTGTGTCGATCCACTGTTGCATGGAGAAAACCTTGCGTCGCCGGGTCTGCGGGCGCAAGCCCTAGCGGATATCCCGTACTGGTCCGGACGCCATAATGCGCACCAATGGCAATCCCCGGCCACTTTCTTCTTGGCGAAAATACTCAAACCGCTCCGACCGCCAGACGCGCCGCGCTCAGGTTTGCGCGAACCGCCAGCGCGTGATCTGCGCATAGGTCTCTCCGGGGCGCAGCACGGTCGAGGGAAACGCCGCGTGGCTTGGCGCGTCGGGCCAGCCCTGGGCTTCGATGGCCAGCGCGCAATAGGCCGCATGGGTCTTGCCGTGATGGCCCACCGCGCCCCCGGTGCGGATGCCACCGGCGTCATAGATCTGAACCCCGGGCTCGGTTGTTTCCAGTTCCATCCGCACCCCGCTTGCGCCGGTCAGGGTCAGAACCTGTCGCGGCGTGCGGCGCGCCTCCGCCAGGCAGAAGTTCAGATCCAGCTTGGCATCCTGCCCGGGTGCAAGGGTGCGCTCCTGCCGGAAATCATAGGGCGTGCCCGCAACCGACCGCACCTCCCCGGTGGCAAGGTCGCCGGGGCCGGGCACGCAATAGCGCTCCGCGTCGATGGTCAGGCGATGGCCTGCATAGGTGTCGGTCCCATCCAGGTTCCAGTAGCTGTGATTGGCGAAATTGATCCATGTGGCGGCATCGGTGGAGACGGTGACCTGCATCTCCAGCGTTCCGGGGGCCGTCAGCGCATAGCGCGCGGTGACCGTCCGGGTGCCGGGAAACCCGCCCTCACCGTCGGGCAGGGTCAGGGTCAGCTCGACATGGGTGTCGGTGCGCTCCGCGAGCGTCCAGACTTTGCGATGGGTGCCCGCCGCGCCGGCGTGGCAGGTGTGCTGGCCATCCTGGTTGCGCTCGAACCGATAGGTCTTGCCGTCCAGGTCGGCACTGCCGTCCGAAATGCGATTGACCACCGGCCCGATCAGCCCGCCGGCGCTGGCCATGGGCCCCGCGTAGGTCGCCATATCCTCGGTGCCGATGGTCAGGCTGTGGGGCACCCCGGCCAGACGCACATCCTGCACGATGGCGCCGAAGGTCAGGATCGCCACGCTCAGCGTGCCATCGTTCAGGGTGACCTTTTGCACATCCGTGCCGTCGGCAAGCGTTCCGAAGGGGGCGATACCGGGGTCTGTCGTGGCCATGAGGGGTCTCTCCGTTGTGTTGCCCGGTTGCGGGTGTCAGGCGCGGACGGTGCCGTCCCAGGCGTCGATCAGTTCGGCGGCCAGGGCGGCCACATCGGCGGCACTGCGGCCGGGTTTGTAAATCCCGGTGCCGATGCCGAACCCATCCGCGCCAGCCGCCCGCCATGCGGCGAAATCAGCCGGGCCGACACCGCCCACGGCGAACACCGGCGCATCGGCGGGCAGCACCGCGCGCAGGGCTGACAGGCCATCCGGTCCCAGCTTGAAGGCCGGGAAGATCTTCAGCCCATCGGCGCCCGCCTTCAGGGCCGCGAAACACTCGGTGGCGGTGAACACGCCGGGATAGCTTTCCATCCCCAACGCCTTGGTTTCGGAAATCACGCCGGGATCGCAGTTCGGAGACACGATCATCCGGCCGCCGGCATCGCGCACCGCATGCACGGCGGCGGTGTCCAGAACGGTCCCCGCGCCGATCAGCGCCTGCGCGCCGAACCGCGCGGCCATGGCGCCGATGCTGGTCAGCGCGTCGGGGGAATTCAGCGGCACCTCGATCCGGTCGATCCCGGCCGCGATCAGCGCCTCGGTGACAGGCAGGGCTTCGGGCGGGGTGATCCCGCGCAGAATGGCAATCAGCGGGCGGCTCATGAGGGGGTCTCCGATGCGAGTTTGCGCGCGGCCATCAGCCCGGCGCGTGTCATGAGGTCGGCGGCGGCCTGGATCGGGGCGAGCCCCTGCCGTGTCAGCCCGGCCAGATAGGGGGCGGCAATGGCGGGGGCGCCGATCACGGCAACCTGCTGGCCCAGCCAATAGGGGCGCGCGGCGGCCAGTTCGGCGCCGATCAGAAAGCCCGACAGGCGGGCGCGGGCGGATTCGGGGCGCTGGTCGTGCAACAGCGCCTCGGCGCGCAGGCCGAACAGCCGGGCGGCCATGCGTTCGGGGCGGGACTGGGCCTCGTCCAGTGCCTCGACGAAGGCGTCGTCATCCCAGCCCTCCGCGCCGACCGAATGGCGCAGGACCGAGGCGGTGCCCAGAAGCGAGAACATCTCTCCGGTCATGAAGGTCTGGAAGCTGACCACTTCCCCGGCCGAGATATGGGCCCATTTGGTATGGGTGCCGGGCAGGCAGATCACCCCGTCGAAGTTGGGGTTGAGCGCCACGAACCCGGCGATTTGGGTCTCCTCGCCGCGCATCACGTCGGCGGGCTTGTCCTGACGCAACCCGGCGACAATGCGCACGTCGAGGCGCGGGTCGCTGACCGGGGCTTTCATCGGGGCCGCGGCAACGGGCAGGCAGGGCACCGTTGCATAAGGCGCTTCGACCCAGCCCTGGCGTGCGCCCACCATGCCGCAGGCGATGACCTGCATCGGGGCCTCGCCCAGCCAGGGCGCGATCAATTCCAGCAGCGCCGGTTCAAACTCGTCGCGGGTCAGCTTGCCCATGCCCTTGACCGATTTGGCTTCGGCGACGACCTCGGTGCCGGCCATGGCCCAGGCCCGCAGGTGAGAAGTGCCCCAGTCGGCGGCGATCCAGTCGATTCGGCTCATCCGCTGACCACAACGCCGGCGTCGGCGGCAATGCATTGTCCGGTCATCGCGCGGCTGGCGTCAGAGGCCAGGAAAAGCACGGGCTCTATCATGTCTTGAGGCTCCAGTCGGTGCGGCAGGCACTGCCGGTTCAGATGCGCTGTGACGCTGGCTTCATCGGCCCACATCTCAAGCTGTTTTTCGGTAAAGACCCAGCCCGGCGCCAGCGCATTGACGCGCACGCCCAGCGGACCGAATTCGCGCGCCAGAGAGCGGGTCATCGCGGTGATCGCACCATTGGCGGTGGTATAGCCCACAAGGTTGGCGGCCCCCATCATGTAGCTGATCGAAGACATGTTCACGATGGCCCCGCCGCCCGCCGAGATCATCCCCGGCAGCACATGCTGGCAGGCGAAGAAATAGGACTTCAGGTTGATGGCCTGTGTCTGGTCCCAGAAGGCTTCATCCACCTCCAGCGCCTTGTGGCGCAGGTCGTTGGCGGCGTTGTTGACCAGAACCGTGATCGGCCCGTTTTCGGTTGCGGCCGTGTCCATGCAGGTTTTCAGGCGGTCGATGTCGGTGACATCGCAGGCGGCAAAACCGGGGCGAATGCCGTGCTTGGCCTCCATCGCGGCGCAGAAGTCCGAGGCATCCGAGCGTTGCACGAAGAACACCTTGGCGCCCTGCGCCAGAAAGCCGTCGGTCAGGGCCGCGCCGATGCCCGCGCCGCCGCCGGTCAGAAAGACCGAAGCGCCCCGAAGGTCGTCGAATGTCGTGCTCATGCGTTTTTGGCTTTGGTCATGCCACATCCCGCTTGTTACCGGCCGGATGCAATGATCCGACAGGGAAATGTTGCCTCAAGTCGTCCATGGGGATGTGATAGAGGCCCGAACCCGGCGCGTCCAGCCAGAGGGGCGGGTTTTTGTTAGCGCTAGTGGTCCGGGCGCCAAGCCGGGCGGTTGTCCGGCGGCGGTACCGGGGGCCATCGCGGTCAGTCGCCGCCGGTGCGCGGTGGCAGGTCTTTCTGCATGCGCTTGGGCAGGCGGGCGCGGATCAGGTCGTAGGACAGGGTGATCCGGTGCCGCAATTCGTCCGGCGGGCAGGCGCACCCAGCTTTTGTGGAAATAGGGCGCGCGCGTGCCGACGCCCGCGTCGATCAGCATGGCGGCGGTTTCGACATCGGCGCATTTCACCGACACGCCGGGATCGACGGCACCGAGGCAGGCGAACATCTTGTCCCCGACTTTCCAGGCATCATGCCCGCCGCCCCAGGGATCCGAGCATACGGCACCCGGACACCCGGCGCAGATGGCATTGACGGTTTGGCGAAAGCTGTCGGTCATGGCGTGGCCCCCGGTGAGGGAACCAGCGTTTCACAAGGGCAGCGCGAAAGCAAACCCGCGCAAGGGGGGCGGAGCGCTGCTCGCGTGTCAGGATGGCGCGATGGGCATGGCGTTTCACGGCACAGCCATCCTGCGCAGGCCGTGCAAACCCGACTGATGGTCGCGCTGGATCCGCTGCCCGGATTAGCCGGCCTCACGCGCCTCGGGGCGGGGGGCCAGAAGCTGGGTCCAGATCGCGACGTCGTCGATCAGCGTCCATTCACGGCGCACCCCGTTTGGACCGAACTCAACCTGCGTCAGACCCATGACATAGGCATAGGCCCCGCTGGGCGCCCCAAAGCGACCGAACCCGTCGTGCCGCCCATAGAGCGACCATCGCACCGCCGCCGAGGCCGCGCCACGGGCCGGGGCATGGCCCATGCGATGATCGATGCGAAAACTGGCCGCCGGAAAGGCGCTGCGCAACCCGGTCCAGAAACTTTCGACGGCATCCCGGCCAATCGCGGAATGCCCGCCCGGATAGGTGGCCTCGCAACCCTCGGCATAGTGGTCGCCGATGCAGGACATCTCGCCGCCCAGCACCCGGTCCAGGATCTCGGCCAGTCCGTCCGCCTCTGGCCCGGCGGGGCCGCGGTCGCCATAGGCCGGTTCCGGGTCGGTTTCGGGGGTCAGGGGCGCGGGCAGCACGGTGCCTGCTTGCACCTGCGCCTCAAGCCAGCCGCGCGGATCGCCCGCCCCGATCTGGCACAACAGGGCCGCGGTATCGCGGATCATCCAGGCGTCGCGGATCCCGGCCTCGGTCTGCCAGCATTCGGCCAACACCCGCATCTGCACCGGCTTGCCCGTGGCAGCGCCCCAGAGGCCGGCACCGCCATGGCTGGCTTGCAGGGTGGCGCGCGTGGCCACGGCCATGCCACCGGTGTCCGCGCCGGGACCAGCCCGGGTATCGACCGAGATCGCCTCCTCTCCCAGAACTGCGCAGCCGGTCAGCGTCGCCCGCAGCGCCATGGCATCGGCCATCACCGCCTGCGGTCCGCGCAACACACGGTCGGGCAGGCGGATCACGGCGTGGGCGTGGAAGGCCTCATCCGCCAGGGTGACATCGGTGCGGCTGGCATAGGCCGACAGCCAGGCAAAGGGCGGCGGGGCGGCGGGACGGGTCAGGCGGGCAACAGGCGCAGACATGGGGAACAACACGCTCGCATCAGGACAGGAAAAATCAGCACGCATTTGAACTAAACGCTGCGAGGTTAATGTTCCCTGAAACCGGTCTGCTGCTAGGGGGCGATCCATTGGCCGTGCCAGCCGTCCTGGTGGCGCCAGCGGGCGCGGGCATGCAGATCGCGCCCCAGGTGCAGGGCGTCAATGCCGGTCACCCTGCAGCGCAGGACCGCGAATTGCGCCATCCCATCGGGTGCTTGCAAGGGTTCTGGTCGGGTCAAGGGCGTCCCCGAGGCCGCAGCACCGCCATAGATCCGGCGCGCCTGTTGCGGAATGGCCGCCCAGAGAGGCGCCACCTCGGCCCCCGTGGCGAGAGTGATCTCGCAGTTCAGACGTGCCTGAAGTTGATCCGCCGGATCCCACAGCAGCAGCGTCGCGCGCGGATCGGCCCGGATCTCGGTGACCTTCGCGGACCTGAGGTCGGTGTGAATCTCCAGCATCCTCGCGGACGCGTCGACCGCCCGTAGCACCACCATGCGCGCGGCGGCCCCGTCGGCTGAGGCCGTGGCCAGCGCCAGAAGCCGGGCCGGGGCATCGGGACGCCTTGGCCCGTCTTGCAGCTTTTGCCAGACCCATTGGTGATAGGCGTCAAGGTCGGTCCAGGGATCACTCATAGCCGGTCATCTCCAGATACCCTTTGCCGCTGTGACTGCCTTGCACCGTCACCGGACCCTCCCAGTAGGGCACGTTGGTGTCCATCCAGCTTTGCGGGTTCAGCGGGGCCGTGTGCAGGTCATAGCCCTTGTCCGGCCACTGGATGCGCCAGCGCACCGGGATCTCGCGCCCGGCGACCTGTGCCGTGCCTTCGGGTGTCAGCGTGATCGCCCCGTCGGGAATGTGCTGCGCCGTGCCATCGGGCAGGATGTGGGTGCCGGGTACGAAATCCGCCGCTTCGGCATCGCGCAGGCGGTAGACCATCAGCTTGGTGTCATCCTCCAGATGCAGCGAGAACCAGTCCCAGCCGGTCTGGGACGGGGCCAGCGGCTGCGACGACCACTCCCGATCCAGCCAGGCGGTGCCGGTCACGGCGACCGGGCCTTCGGGCAGATCGAGCATGCCTGTGACGTGGTAGTGCGGCTGCGAGTAGTAATAGCTGGCCTGCCCGCGCGGTGACTTGACAGAATATCCGCCTTCGCCATGGGTCACCAACGGGCCCTCGGCAGCCAGTGCCAGATCATAGGCGAAGTCCGCGCCGCGGGCTTGTATCTGCAAGTTGTCCAGCGCCTCTGCGCTGTTGTCCCGGCCGATCATCGCCCAGTCGTTGATCCAGGCGTGGAAGGGCTGGGCCATGACCCCGGCCTGCCCGATCCCGCCGCGTGCAAAACGCTGCGCGGTAAAGTGGCGGCTGGCATCGGTCAGACCGGCGTGCGCGAACCAGATCTGCGAGGACGTCCAGCCCTCCCCCGGATCGGGGGACAGGGAGGCGCGAAACAGTGTCCATTGCGCCCCGAATGCGCGGCTCTCGGCGTCTTCGAGATTGGCCGTCACATACCACCATTCGATGCGAAATCCGGGATGGGCGCCGTGGTCCTGTGGGAAGGAAAAGGCCCGGCCGGGAGCGGGCAGCTGGAACCCGTCGGCGTCACTGCCCATGCCGGCAAATCCCTGGGCGGTGGCGGGCAGGGCATGGGGGACGAGGGTCAGACATGCGCAGACAAGGGCGCGGATGGCCTGGGGCAGGGCAGTGAGTATTTTTGCCAAGAAGAATGGAAGTCCTGTGCGCAGCGGACGCCGGACCGGCTGGCGGCTGGCGGCATGCGCTGTTGGGTCTTGGGGCACGATTGGCAGCGTCGGGTCAGCGGTCACTGAAAAATCCCTTCATGAGAACCACGGGCGGCTGGCTGGCCAGCTTGCGGGCCGGGAGGGCCGCCGCCGCAAGCGCGGCCAGGATGGCCAGGGCTGTCAGCCTGATCCAGTCGCCGGGAAACACCGTCATCGGCAGGCGCCAGCCGAAAGCACCGACGTTGACCACCGCCAGCAGCACCCAGGCCAGGCACAGCCCGACCGGAATCGCCAGAACCGCCGTCATGGCGGCCAGCAGCGCGCTGCGCAGCAGTTCCAGCGCGCCGATATGTCGGCGTTGCAGGCCCAGGGCCCAGACCGGCGCGACCTGTGGCAGGCGCTGGGTCGATAGGGTCAGAAGGCTGGTCAACATGGCCAGCGCGGCCACCCCGAGCGTCAGCAGGTTCAGCGCCCGTGTAATCGCGAAGGTGCGTTCGAAGACCGCGTGGCCCGAGGCCTTGAGCGCGGATTGGTCGATGATCTGCGCCGCCGGAAGACCATATTCGCTGCGCAAACGGGCGGAGAAGGCCGCCACATCTCCGGGCGGCATCCGCAGCGCGAAGCGGATGATTGGCACCTCGGGAAACTGCTGTTGGAACGCCTTCAGCCCGATCAGCGCCTCGGCCGACGGGTTGCCATAGTCGGGATAGATCCCCAGCACGGTATATGCGGTATCGTCGATGCGCACCTCGTCGCCCAGGGCGAGGGTTTGCCGGTAGTGCAATTGTTCGTTGATGAAGGCGCCGGTGCCTGCCGCAAGACCCTCCCAGGCATCGGGGGTTGCATCGAGCAAGGGCCAGGTCTGTCGCCAACTGGCCGCCGGGCTCAGGGCCTGGACCGCGCCGGGATGGTTATTGATCCGTGTGTCGTGGAACACGCGCGGCAGAACCTCGCGGGCGGCGCTGTCCAGTACCGGGCGCAGACGCATGGCCATTTCGGGTGTACCGGTGTCCACATAGACCTCGGCCACCAGCCGCTGATCCAGCCAGTCGGTGAAGGCCAGTCGAAAGCTGCCGACCATGGTTGAAACGCCGATGTTGGCCGCCAGCGCCAGCAACAGGGCCATCAGGGCCAGCGACAGGCCGGGCAGTTGTTGGCGGCTGTCGGCCCAGAACCATTGCGGCAGCGGGCGGCGGGCGGCCTTTACTGCGCGGGCCAGCGCTGCGGCCAGCAGTGGGGGCAGCAGAAGGGCCGCGCCCAGAAGAAGCGCACCCAGCAGGACGAAGCCGGTTGCAAGACCATCTCCTAGCCACGCCAACGTACCAGACAGGGCGATCAGGCCGATGGCCGCCCCCGCTTGCCGCCGCAGGTTGCGGGTCGAGGCCAGTCGCCAGGCGCGGGGCTGGGCGCTGGCCAGGATCGGCAAGCGCAACAGGCGCGTCAGGCTTTGGGCGGCGGCGATGGTGGTGCCAAGCCCGGCCATGGCGAACCCGGCGCCGATCCAGCCCGGCCGCAGGCTGAGCGTGCCGGTGGCGGGTGCGCCATAAAGCCCGCGCAGGGTGGCCGCCACATCCGGCAGCAAGGCGGCGGCGATCAGGTAGCCCAGGAGCACCCCAAGGGTTCCGGCGACCAGCGCAAACAGCACCAGTTCGGCGGCCATCAGCGCGATCAGGGTGCGTGCGGGCAACCCGAGCGCGCGCAGGGTGCGCATCATGGCCCGCCGCTGTTCGAAAGCCAGACCGACGGCGCCATGGGCAATGAACAGGCCCACGGTGAAGCTGAGAAATCCGAAGGCGGTCAGGTTCAGGTGGAAAGCACCGGTCAGCCCGGCGATCTCGGCGCGGCGGTCGGGCTGGCTGCGCGTCAACTGCGGCGCCAGGTCGGTCAGCGGCGGCAGATGGGCGGGCAGGGCGGTCACCTCGATCATCCGCGACAGGGTGTCGGGCTGATCCAGCAGGCGGGACACGGTGCCAATGTCGCCCACCAGAAGGCCGGGCGCGAGATCTGAGGCGGGCACCAGCGCTTGCGCGACGGTCTGATCCAGACGGGCCAGCGTTTCGGGCGCGCCGAAGAACTGGCCGGGCGGGCCGATGAAGGCGGCCAGGCCGTCTGTGCCGTCGGTGTTCTGGGCGTCGGCCTCGGGCAGGATCGGGGCGGACAGCGGATCGAGACCCAGAAGCGTGACGGTCTGGCCGCCGATCCGCGTCGTGCCTTCGATCACCGGGGCCAGCGGATAGCCCGCCTTGCGCAAAGTCACATAGGTGTCGAGGCGCACGGGGGCCCCGTCGCTGCGGGTCCAGACCGGGCGGCCCTGCTGGTCCAGCATCGAGGCGGCGCGGTCATAGCTGGCGCGCGCCTCGGCATTGATGGCCTGCACCCCGGTCCACAGCGCGGTGGCCAGCGCCAGACCCAGAAGCAGCGTCAGGGCCTGCCCCGGATGCCGCCGCCAATGCGACAGCAGCGCCAGCAACCCCGCTCGTCCGCCGGTCATTCGATTGTCCCGTGGCTCAGATGCGCGCGCCGGTCCAGCCGTGCCGCCAGCACCTGCGAATGGGTGACCATCAGCAGTGCGGCGCCGCTGTCGCGCGACAGGTCGAGGAACAGTTGCAGCACCGCTTCGCTGCTGTCTTCGTCCAGGTTGCCGGTGGGCTCATCGGCGAGGATCAGCGCCGGACGCGCCGCAAGGGTCCGGCCAATGGCCACGCGCTGTTGCTGGCCGCCCGACAATTGCTCGGGGTAGCGGTCCAGCAGCGGGGCCAGCCCCAGCCGTGTGGCGATCTGGTCCTGCCACTCGCGGTCTTCGCGGCCCGCCAGACGGGCATGAAAGCTCAGGTTCTGGCCGCAGGTGAGGGACGGGATCAGGTTGAACTGCTGGAACACCAGCCCCACCGTGTCGCGGCGCAGCGCGGCAAGGGCGCAGTCGCGCAGGGTTGTGATCTCGGTGCCGTTGATCCGCAGCTGTCCGGCATCGGGCCGGTCCAGCCCCGCGATCAGGGTCAAAAGCGTGCTCTTGCCGCTGCCGCTTTCCCCGGTCAGGGCCAGCGTCTCGCCCGCGTCCAGCGCCAGCGACACGCCGTCCAGCACGGTCACCGGGGCGGGATCGCCGGGAAAGGTCTTGCGCAAATCGCGAATGTCGAGAAGCATGGCGGGGCGGTGTCCTGAAAAAGCCGTCGTGACACCGGGAACCTAGCGCATTGGCGCGGCGCGGACAGGGGTCGGGAGGACGCGGGTCAGGGCTGGGCGCGCGCCACCAGCCGGGCGACCTCGGGGCCGATGGTCTCGACGATCACCCGGACGCCTTCGGCATTGGGATGCAGCCGATCCGCTTGCATGTAGCGCGCCATCGCCTGCGGATCCTTGGCCTGAAGCGCCTTCAGCGGCGCCAGCATGTCGGGTACCAGCAGCGCGTCGTAGCGCATGGCCAGATCGGGATACATGCTGTCGAAGGCGGCCTTGTAGCCGGGACCATAGTTGCCGGGAGCCTCCATCCCGATCATCAATACCGGCAGGCCGCGGCCGCGCGCCTCGGACAGGATGCCTTCAAGGTTGGCGCGGCTGGCGAGGGGATCGATGCCGCGCAGCAGGTCGTTGCCGCCAAGGGCCACGATCAGCGCATCCACTTCCGAGGTCAGAGTCCAACCGATGCGGGCCAGCCCGCCGGCGGTGGTGTCGCCCGACACCCCGGCGTTCAGAACCTTTGCCGAGACCTCGTTTTCGGCCAGCCAGTCCTGCAATTGCGGCACCAGCCCATCTTCGACCGGCAGACCGTACCCCTGCGTCAGGCTGTCGCCCAGGGCGGCCACCACGACCGGCTCTGCCGCCGCGGCCAATGGGATCAGCGACAGCACAAGCGCGCCCAAGAACTTGCGTCCACGGCTGCGCGCGCCATATGCCAAGAGACGACCCTTGCCCCGGAGCCGCCCCATGACCGAACCCGTCCTGTCGCTGCGCGACGCCAAACTGACCCTGCAGGGCAATGCGGGGCCGGTGGATATCCTGCGCGGCATCACCTTGAAGGTGGCGCGGGGGGAAACGCTGGGGCTGGTGGGGCCGTCGGGATCTGGCAAGTCGTCGCTCCTCATGCTCATGGGCGGGCTAGAAAGCGCCACCGGCGGATCGGTTCACGCGCTGGGTCAGGATCTGACGGCGCTGAACGAGGACCAATTGGCCCGCTTCCGCAGGGGGCATATGGGTGTGGTGTTCCAATCCTTCCACCTGATCCCTACCATGACCGCGCTGGAAAATGTTGCAACACCGCTGGAACTGGCCGGGCATCGGGATGCCTTCGACCGTGCCGGGGCCGAGTTGGAAGCCGTCGGGCTGGGCGCCCGCATGGATCACTATCCCGCGCAGATGTCGGGGGGCGAGCAGCAACGCGTGGCCCTGGCCCGCGCCGCCGCCCCGCGTCCCGTAATTCTGCTGGCGGATGAGCCGACGGGCAATCTGGACGGCACCAATGGCGCGGCGATCATGGACCTGCTGTTCGGCCTGCGCGACCGCCATGGCGCGACGCTGGTGCTGGTCACCCATGCGCCGGACCTGGCCGACCGCTGTGACCGGGTGGTGCATCTGCGCGATGGCCGCATCGAAAGCGAAGACGCATTGCGGGCCGCCGAATGACCCTGGCCGTCGCCAGCCGCATTGCGCGGCGCGAATTGCGCGGCGGATTGCGCGGCTTTGCCGTGTTCCTGCTGTGCCTGATGCTGGGTGTCACCGCCATTGCCGCCGTCGGCATGGTGCGCAGTGCCATTCAGGAAGGGCTGCGCTCGGAAGGCGCGGTCATCCTGGGTGGTGATGCCGAGATGACCTTCACCTACCGCCCGGCCTTCCCCGAGGAACGCCGCTGGATGGAAGAGCGCGCCCTGCGCCTGTCCGAAGTCTATGACTTTCGCTCCATGGCGGTGGTCGAACGGGGTGACGTGACCGAACGCGGGCTGACACAGGTCAAGGCGGTGGACGACGCCTATCCGCTGGTCGGCGCTGTGACGCTGTCGCCCGACATGCCGCTGGCCACGGCGCTGGACGGCGACGCGGTTCTTCCCGGCGCGGTCATGCAGCAGGTGCTGATCGACCGTCTGGGGCTGGCCCCCGGCGACCGGTTCAAACTCGGCGTGCAGGACTTCGTGCTGATGGCCGCGCTGGAGGTCGAACCCGATGCCTCCTCGGCCGGTTTCGCACTGGGGCCGCGCACCATCGTGCGGCGCACGGCGCTCGAGGCTTCGGGACTGCTGGGCGACGGCACCCTGTATGAAACCCGCTACCGTCTGAACCTGCCCGAGGGCGCCGATCTGGCCGGACTGGAAACCGCCGCCGAAACCGCCTTTCGTGACAGCGGCGTGCGCTGGCGCGATGCCCGCAACGGCGCGCCCGGCGTGCGCGCCTTCGTCGACCGGATCAGCGCCTTCCTGGTGCTGGTCGGGCTGGCGGGTCTGGCGGTGGGCGGGGTCGGGATCTCGGCCTCGGTGCGCGCCTATCTGGCCTCCAAGACCGGGGTGATCGCCACATTGAAAACCCTGGGCGCGGATCGCACCACGATCTTTGCCATCTATCTTCTGCAGGTCGGGCTGGTCACGGCGCTGGGCGTTGCGGCCGGGGTCGTGCTGGGCGCGGCCCTGCCACTGGCGCTGGCACCGCTGATCGAGGCGCGCCTGCCGGTGCCGGTGGCCTTCGGGCTCAGCCCCCGACCGCTGGCCGAAGCGGCGCTGTACGGTACGCTGACGGCGCTTGTCTTCGCGCTGTGGCCGCTGGCGCGCAGTGAAGAGGTTCGGGCGGCGGCGCTGTTCCGTGACGGCTCCGGTCCCGGCGCGCGGCTGCCGCGGCTACGCTACCTGCTGGTCATCGCCGGTCTGTTGCTGGCCCTTGTCGGGCTGGCCACCGCGCTGTCGGACGTGCCGCGCCTGGCGCTCTGGACGGCGGGCGCCATCCTTGCGGCCCTGCTGGTGCTGGCGCTGACGGCCTGGGGGCTGCGCCGGGGCGCACGCTGGCTGGCCAAGCGGCAGGCGCTGCGCCACCATCGCACCCTGCGCACCGCGCTGGGCGCCATCGGCGGCGCGGGCGAGGATGCCACCGCCGTGGTGCTGTCGCTGGGGCTGGGTCTGACCGTGCTGGCGGCGGTGGGCCAGATCGACAGCAACCTGCGCGGCGCCATCCAGCGCGACCTGCCCGAAATCGCGCCCAGCTATTTCTTCGTCGACATCCAGCCTGACCAGATGGAGGGCTTCCGCGCCCGCCTGCAAACCGACCCCGCCGTCAGCCGCGTTGACAGCGCCCCGATGCTGCGCGGCGTCGTCACCCGCATCAACGGCCTGCCCGCGCGCGAGGTTGCCGGCGACCACTGGGTGCTGCGCGGCGACCGGGGTGTGACCTATTCGCAAGAGGTGCCGCGCAACACCTCGGTGGTGGCCGGCGACTGGTGGCCGGCGGACTATGATGGCCCGCCGCTGGCCAGCGTCGCCGCCGAAGAGGCCGGGGAGTTGGGCCTGTCGTTGGGCGACCGGCTGACGGTCAACATCCTGGGCCGCGACATCGAGGCCGAAATCGCCAGCTTCCGCGAGGTGGATTTCTCCAACGCCGGGATCGGCTTCGTGCTGTCGCTGAACCCCGCTGCCCTCAGGGGTGCCCCGCACACCCATATCGCGACAGTCTATGCCGAGGCCGAGGCCGAAGCCGCCATCCTGCGCGACCTGGCCAGCGCCTATCCCAACATCACCGCCATCCGGGTGCGTGACGCCAT
Organism: Fluviibacterium sp. S390; assembly: GCF_049800695.1. Lineage (NCBI taxonomy): Bacteria > Pseudomonadati > Pseudomonadota > Alphaproteobacteria > Rhodobacterales > Paracoccaceae > Meridianimarinicoccus > Fluviibacterium sp. S390. The sequence goes on from NZ_JBNAFN010000009.1 coordinate 86,775, forward strand.
CGACAATGTGGCACGCGTGTTGCGCAGCCTTGCGGCGGCCACGTCCTATGGCGCCGGGGCCACCTTGCTGACCGGCTTCGTGGTGCTGATCGGTGCCGCCGCCGCCGGTGTGCGCGGCCGGATCTACGAAGCCGCAATCCTGAAAACCCTCGGCGCCACCCGGCCGCAGATCCTGTTGGGCTTTGCCCTGCGCGCGCTGCTGCTGGGCACGGCGGCCGGGGCCGTGGCGCTTGTCGCCGGGGCCACCGCGGCCTGGGCGGTCATGGTCTTCGTCATGGACAGTTCGTTCCAGCTTGATCCGGGCAACGCGCTGGCCATCGTGCTGGGCGGCATCGGGGTCACCCTGCTGGCCGGGATCAGCTTTTCCTGGCCACCCCTGGCTGCCCGCCCCGCGCGGGTGCTGCGGGCCATGGGCTAGCGACAGGGGCCGCGCTGCTGCAACGCAGGGCGCGCCCCGTCTCTTGCATGCACCATCGCATTTCTTCTTGGCAAAAATACTCAAACGCGCCGCAAAGCGGTGCCCGGCCCGCCGCTTTGCGGCCCATGGGCGAATGGGCGGCGGGCGCATCCGCTTCCCATGTCACGGCAGCCTGTGCTAGGCGCAGGTATGGCTTTTCTCCTCAATGATCTGCGCGATTTGTCCAAGGCGGGCTTCGACGATCTGATCGACGCGCGCTCGCCTGCTGAATTTGCCGAGGATCACCTGCCCGGCGCCCTCAGCCTGCCGGTGCTGAACAATGAAGAACGCGCCCGGGTCGGCACCATGTACGTGCAGGAAAGCCGCTTCGGCGCCCGCAAGATGGGCGCGGCCCTGGTCATCCGCAATATCGCCGCGCATCTGGAAGGCCCGCTTGCCAACCGCGAAGGCGGCTGGCGGCCGCTGGTCTACTGTTGGCGCGGCGGCCAGCGGTCGGGCACGTTCGGCTGGCTGCTGAAAGAAGTCGGCTGGCGCGCCGAAACGCTGGAGGGCGGTTATCGCAGCTATCGCCGGCTGGTGGTGCGCGCGCTGTATGACCAGCCGATTGCGCCGCCGCTGGTGGTGTTGGACGGCATGACCTGCACCGCCAAGACCGAGGTGCTGCAGCTTCTGGCGCAATCTGGCTGGCAGGTTCTGGATCTGGAGGGGCTGGCCCGGCATCGCGGCTCGATCTTCGGCGGACGGGCGGACCCGCAGCCCAGCCAGAAGGCCTTTGAAGGCGCCATCGCGCAGGCACTTTGCGGGTTCGATCCGGCCCGCCCGGTGGTGGTCGAGGCCGAAAGCTCAAAGGTTGGCAACCTGATCGTGCCGCCGCAGGTCTGGTCGGCCATGTGCGCGGCACCGCGCGTGCGGTTGGCGGCGCCCCTGGCGGCACGGGCCGACTTCTTCCTCACCGCCTATGCTGATCTTCTGGCCGCCCCGGCGCGTTTCGCCGCCACCATCGGCAAGCTTCAGCGATTGCACGGGGCAGCACAGGTCGCGTCCTGGCAAGGGCAGGTGGCGGAAGGGGCCTATGGCGAGGTTGCCGCCGGGCTGATGGCGCAGCACTACGATCCGCGCTACCGGCGGTCCTCGGCGCGCCATGACTGCGCGGCGACGGCCTGTGTGGACCTGGAAACGCTGACCCCCGAAGGATTGACCGACGCCCTGCCGCGCATCGCGGCGGCACTGGAGCAGGCAGTCAGCGCGCCGCGCGGATGATCCCAGCGGGCGCGATGCCCACCGATCCGATCTGCCGGGCCGCATGGCCCATGGCCTGCAAGCGGTGCACCACGCCCTCTGCTGCGCTGGCAGGTACAGCGGCCAGGAAGCCGCCACAGGTTTGCGGGTCGAACAGAAGTGCGCTGCGCGGGCCGTCATCGAACCCTTCCATCGACGGCAGCACATGGGCCCGGTTCGCCGTGAACAGTGACGACCGCACACCACCGGCCGCCAGCGCCTCGGCGCCCGTGTAGAGTGCCGGCCCCGCGGGATCGAGGGTCAGGCCCACACCCGAGGCGCGCGCCATCGCCAGCGCGTGACCGGCCAGCCCGAAGCCCGTCACATCGGTCATCGCATGGGCCAGCGGTGCCAGCAGTGCCGCCGCATCCGCCTGCGACCGGACCAGCGTGGCATAGAGCGCTGCCATATCCGCCCCCGCCGCCAGCCCGCGCATCTCGGCGGCTAGCAGGGTGCCGGACCCCAGCGCGCGGGTCAGGATCAGCGCGTCGCCGGGCTGCGCGCCGGACAACTCGATCGGCGGGCGGTCGCAAATCCCGGTGACCGTGAATCCCAGGCTGAGCTCGGCACCCTGCGTGGTGTGGCCCCCGGCCAGGTCGGCCCCGGCAGCGCGGAAGACGGCACTGGCAGCCTCGGTGATTTCGGACAGGGTGCGCGCCTGCATCTCGTCCCGCATGGCGGGCAGGATCAGGCTGGCCAGCGCCACCTGCGGTGCCGCGCCCATGGCCCAGATGTCGCCAAGCGCGTGCAACGCGGTGATCTGTGCCATGCGCCAGGGATCGGGCAGCACCGCGCGCAGGTGATCGGTGGTCAGCACCTGGAACCGGCCTTCGCCCAGATCCAGGATCGCCGCGTCATCGCCGGGGCGCGAGGTCAGATCCTGGCGACCGGTTTCGGGCAGGCGGGCCAGCGCCTGGGCCAGCGTCGCCGGTCCGACCTTGGCCCCGCAGCCGCCACACAGCGGCGGGCGCGACTGCACCGCCTCGCGCACCCCGGCGGCGGTGACGCGGGGCAGGGGCGGGATTTCCATCGCAGGCAGGGTCCGGAACTTCTCCATGAAGTCCTGATCGATCTTGTTCTTCAGCCGCCACAACCAGGGTGCGGCCAGGGTCACCGGGCCTTTCTCGACCAGCGCGTCCTTGCCGCCCAGCGAGATCAGCTTGAGGTAGTCGCGTTGTGGCGCATAAGCGCGGCGGCGCGACTGCCCGGTCAGATCGGCCTTGAGGTTGTCATAGAGGATCGGCGCCTCGCGCACCGCAAACACCCCGGCCTTGGGGCGGGGTGCATGGGTCAGATGGGCACAATCGCCCACCGCATAGATCAGCGGGTCGGACAGGCTGCGCAGGTCGGGGCCGACGTTGATGAAGCCGTCGGTCAGTTCCAGCCCGGTCCCGGCGATCCAGGGATGCGGCCGGGTGCCGGCGGTGCCGACGCAGAAATCGAAGGGGATCGGGACGCCGTCGTCCAGATGCAGCGCGCCCTCGGTGACATGGGTGATGCGGCAGTTGTCGCGCAGGGCGATCCCGGCATCGGTCAGCCGATCCAGCAACAGCGCCTGGGCCCTGGGTCGCAGAAGGGCCAGCGGCGCGGCGGCCTCGACCAGCGTGACCTCGGGCGCGGCAACCCCGGCGGCGTGCAGGCGGTGGGCCATCGCCAGGGCCAGTTCGACCCCGGCCACACCGGCGCCGATGATCGCCACGCGGGCCGGGGTGCCTGTCGTCTCGGTCTGCTCGACGAACGCGGCCCAGCGGCGCGCGAAGGGGCCCAGCGGCTTGGCCGGCACGCAATGCTCGGCAAACCCCGGCAGCACCGGCATGTCCGAGGTGATGCCCACGCCGACCGAAACCAGATCATAGGCCACCGGCGCCCGCCCGGCGACATGGACCTCTTGCGCATCGCGATCGATGCCGGTGGCCGCGTCCAGGATCAGCCGCGCCCCGGCAAAACGCGCCAGCCGTACAAGGTCAATGTCCAGATCGGCGCGGTTGTAATGCCCTGCCACATGCCCCGGCAGCATGCCCGAATAGGGCGCGGTCGGGCCGGGATTGATCAGCGTCAGCCGCACGCCCGCCACCGGCGCCATGCCCCATTTGCGCAGAACCAGCGCATGGGTATGGCCGCCACCGACCAGAACAAGGTCGCGGGTCAGGGGCAGGGGCGGTGTCATCATCGGGCAATCTCCAGCGCCGGTCGCGGGATGTGGCCGGTCCGCCCCAGCGGATACGGCAATTCGCAAACGGGCAACAGGCGGCTCGCGCCAGTGTGATTCTGTCGCACTACGGGCCTTCCTCTGCCTTGGCGGGACGAAGCTGTTTATGGTTCACTGCGGGACGGAACCTGGTTCCGGAATGCCCGTGGAAGAATGGGGGAAAACCGACGTGATGAAGAATCCATACGATTTCAGCCAGATGTTCAAGATGTTCGACCCGAACGACGTGCAGAAGTATTTCGATCCGAACCGCATGTTCTCGGCGTTCGAACCGGCGAAAAGCCCGGCCTTCGACATGTCGGGTGTGTTCGACATGAACCGCAAGAACTTCGAAGCCATGGTTGACGCCAATAAGGCCGCCGCCGCTGCCTACAAGGATCTGCTGGAAAAGCAGATGGAGGTTTTCGGCCAGATGACCAGCGCGGCGCGCGAACATACGGCCTGGATGGATGAGACCACCGGACCGGACGCGATTTCCAAGCGCACCGAAGCCTATGGCGAGGCCGTGGAAAAGGCCCTGGTGCTGATGCGCAAGCTGGCCGACAGCGCGCGCGACGCCAACGAAGAGGCCTATACCCAGCTGAAGGGTCAGGTCGACGAGGCGATGACCGAGCTGAAGAAACCCAAGTGATCCGGACGGGCGGCGCCTTCGGGGGCCGCCCCTGCCATTGCCGCCGAGGCCAGAGAACCCCGACATGAAAGATCATGAGCTGCGCTATGCGCTCTCCAACGAGTTGCACGCGCGCCCGTTTCCGTCGCTGAAAGCGCCCAGCCGTGCGCTGTTTCTGGCGTTCAAGCGTCCCGACAACGCCGCCGCGCGGGATCGGGACGAGGATCGCGCGCATCTGCTGGATCTTCTGGACCGCTTCGGTGCCCAGCATCCGCAGCCCAACGCCACACATTATTTCGGCGCCATCGGCCTGCACATGCTGAAATGGGAAAGCCATACCGAGTTCGTGTCCTACACCCTGTTCTCGGACGGGCTGGCGGCGGTGCCCTTCACCGGGCAGGATTTCCACCTGTTTCCCGCCGACTGGCTGGAGAAAATTCCCGGGGTGCGTGTGACCTCGGCCTTGGTGCGGGTCGAAACCCTGACCCCCGAGACCGACCTGGACGGCAAGCTGGCAGAGTGGTTCGTCAATGACAGCGTCGCCTGCAGCCATGTGGTCGACGACGCGGCGATCGTGGCCAGCGACTTTCGCATCGACACGCAGGGCCATATTCGCATGGCGGTGTTTGCCCGGCCCGAAACCGGCCCGAACCGGATCGGCCGCATCGTGCAGCGCCTGTGCGAGATCGAGACCTACAAGTCGATGTCGATGCTGGGGCTGGCGATGGCCCGCGAGTTGAACCAGCACATGAACGCGGTCGAGAACGACCTGTCGACCCTGATCGCCGATATGAGCAACGAGGATCGGCCTTCGGAAAGCACGCTGAATTCGCTGCTGAAAAGCTCGGCCGACCTGGAGAACCTCTCGGCGCGGGCCAGCTTCCGCTTCGGCGCGACGCGCGCCTATGATGCGCTTGTGACCCAACGGATCCGGGCGCTGCGTGAAGAGCGCCGGTCAGGCCAACAGACGCTGGGCGAATTCATGATGCGCCGCTTCGATCCGGCGATGCGCACCGTTACGTCCTGCGAAGCGCGGCTGACCCGGATGACCGAGCGTGCCACCCGTGCGGGGGAGTTGCTGCGCACCCGGGTCGATGTGGAACGCTCGGCCCAGAACCAGAAGCTGCTGGAAAGCATGGACCAGCGCGCCGATGTGCAATTGCGGCTGCAACAGACGGTCGAGGGGTTGTCGGTGGTGGCAATCAGCTATTACGCGATCAACCTTGCGCTCTATATCGTCGGGCCGCTGGGCTATGGGCTGGGGCTGTCCAAGACCTGGCTGGCCGCGCTGGTGACTCCGCCGGTCATCGCGTTGGTCTGGTACATGGTGGAACGGATCAAGAAACGCTTTCACTAGGGACATCCCATGCGCCCACTGGCAACCGGGCCGCAGCGGGCCTAGATTGATCCTGAACAAGGGGGCCTGCCGTCATGCCAATCAAGAACCGTTTCTCTGAAATGCTGGGCGAGATCGCCGCCATCCGCCGCGATATTCACGCCCATCCCGAACTGATGTTCGACACCCATCGCACCGGCGCGCTGGTGGCCGAACAGTTGCGTGCCTTTGGCTGCGACACGGTGGAAGAAGGGATCGCCCGGACCGGGGTGGTGGGCGTCATCAAAGGGCGCAGCGACACGCGCGGGCGGGTCATCGGGCTGCGCGCCGACATGGATGCGCTGCCGATCCAGGAAACCACCGGGGTGGACTATGCCTCGACCGTGCCGGGGGCGATGCACGCCTGCGGCCATGACGGCCATACCGCCATGCTGCTGGGGGCGGCGAAATACCTGGCCGAGACCCGCAATTTCGACGGCACCGTGGTGGTGATCTTCCAGCCCGCCGAAGAGGGTGGCGGTGGCGGCCGGGTGATGGTCGAGGAAGGGGTGATGGACCGTTACGGCATCGACGAGGTTTACGGCATGCACAACTGGCCCGGTCAGCCCGTGGGCAGTTTCGCGATCCGGCCGGGGCCGTTCTTCGCCTCGACCGATGAATTCAACATCCGGTTGGAGGGCAAGGGCGGCCATGCCGCCAAGCCGCATGACACCGTGGATCCCATCGTTACCGCCAGCCAGATCGTGATGGCGCTGCAGACCATCGTCAGCCGCAACACCGACCCGGTGCATCAGGCGGTTGTGTCGGTGACCAGCATCGAGTCGTCCTCGAAGGCGCACAACGTGATCCCGCAGCACGTCGATCTGCGCGGCACGGTGCGCACGCTGGACGCAGGCGTGCGGGTGCAGGTGCGCGACCGGCTGATCGCGGTGGCCGAAGGCATCGCTGCCGCTGCCGGTGCGCGGGCCGTGGTTGCCTATATCGAAGGCTACCCGGTGATGGTCAATGCCGCGCGCGAAACCGAATTCGCGGCAGAAGCGGCGCGCAAGGTGTCGGGCGATTGCGGCGAGGCGCCGCTGGTCATGGGCGGCGAGGATTTCGCCTATATGCTGCAGGCCCGACCCGGCGCCTATGTGCTGGTGGGCAATGGCGATACCGCGGCGGTGCACCATCCAGACTACAACTTCAACGACGAGGCGATCCCGGCGGGCTGCTCGTGGTGGGCGGAACTGGCCGAAGCGCGCTTGCCACTGGCCTAGGCCAAACAGCACGATGTCCCGGCCCAACCTGCCAAGGCGCACGCGCGTCTATCAGAATCACCATCTGGACAGCACGCGCTGGGACAGGATCTATCGGCGCGCGGGCGACATCATCATCACCACGCCCTACAAATGCGGCACCACCTGGACGCAGACTATCGTGCTGCACCTGATCTTTCAGGATCTGCAACCGCGGGAACTGGGGGAGTTTTCGCCATGGGTCGATTTCCGACCGCCGCCGATTGACGATCTTGTCGCGAAACTGGCGGCCCAGACTCACCGGCGCTGCCTGAAATCGCATCTGCCGGCGGATGGCACGGCCTTCGATCCCGAAGCGCAGTATCTGGTGATCGGGCGCGACCCGCGCGATGTGTTCATGTCGTTCTGGAACCACTACTCAAACTACACCGAAATGGCGCTGGCACAGCTTGCCGGGTGCGAGAACCTTGTCGGCGCGCCCCTGCCGCGCTGTGACGGGGATATCGGCCAGGGATTTCGGGACTGGATCAGCCGGGGCTGGTTCGCGTGGGAAAACGAAGGCTATCCGTTCTGGGGCAACATGGCCCATATCCGGTCATGGTGGGCCTTCCGCGACCTGCCCAACATCCGCTTCGTGCATTTCAACGACCTGTTGGCCGACACATCCGCCGAGATTGCCGGGATCGCCGCCTATCTGAACATCGCCTGTTCCAGCGAGATGTGCCGCGACATTGCCGAAGCGGTCAGCTTCAAATCCATGCGCCGCGCCGCCACGCAGATCTCGACCGGGAACGAGGCCGTGTTCAGGGATGGCGCACGCACCTTCATCAACAAGGGCACCAACGGGCGCTGGAAGGACGTGCTGGCCGGGGACGACCTGACACTTTACGATCAGGTTGCGGCGCGCGAATTGCCGCCCGATTGCCGGGACTGGCTGGAAGGGCGCGCGGCGGCGGTCTGAGCCGGGCTCAGCCGCCGGTGTGGCTCATGTGCCGGGTCATCTGGCCCGCGACTTCCTGCCGGGAATAGTCGAAATCATGGCCCTTGGGCTTGCGCGCGATGGCGGCGCGGATGGCCGCCCGCAGCGGCGCGTCGTCCTTGGGATGGTTGCGCAGCGGCTTGCGCAGATCAGCCCAGTCTTCCTGCCCCAGGCACATGTACAACTCGCCGGTGCAGGTCAGCCGCACGCGGTTGCAGCTTTCGCAGAAATTGTGGGTCAGCGGCGTGATGAACCCGATCTTCTGGCCGCTCTCTTCCAGGCGCACATAGCGGGCGGGGCCGCCGGTGCGCTCGGCCAGGTCGGTCAGCGGGCTGCGGGTGGCCAGTTGCGCCCGCACATCTTCCAGCGACCAGTATTGACCGATGCGATCCTCGTCGCCCAGATCGCCCATCGGCATGACTTCGATAAAGGTCAGATCCATGTCGCGCGCGGCGCACCAGTCCACGAGGGTGAACAATTCGTCCTCGTTGAAGCCCTTCAGCGCCACGGTGTTGATCTTGATCCGCAGCCCCGCCTTCTGGGCCGCATCGATGCCGCGCAGCACCTGGGGCAGGCGGCCCCAACGGGTGACACGGGCGAATTTCGCCTCGTCCAGCGTGTCGAGCGATACATTGATCCGCTTGATGCCGCAGGCCACCAGATCGGATGCATAACGTTCCAGTTGCGAGCCGTTGGTGGTCAGCGTCAGCTCGTCCAGTGCGCCGCTGTCCAGATGGCGCGAGATCTCGCGGAAGAAAGTCAGGATATCGCGCCGAACCAGCGGCTCGCCCCCGGTGATGCGCAGCTTACGCACGCCAAGCCCGATGAAGGCGGTGCACATGCGATCCAGCTCCTCCAGCGTCAGAAGCTCTTTCTTCGGCAGGAAGGTCATGTTTTCGGCCATGCAATAGACGCAGCGGAAGTCGCAGCGGTCGGTGACCGAGACCCGGAGGTATGAAATCGGGCGGGCGAAGGGATCTATCAACGGGGCTGTCATGCCAAAGACGTATTGTTGATGGCCGTCTTGGGCAAGTCCTGTGTTGTATAACGTGAAGATTAACCCAGGGCTGTTTCCATCACGGCCGCCACGCGGTATCGCACGCAGGACCAACGAAGGAGTTGCCTATGCCGACCGTGGTTTTCGATCTGGATGGCACGCTTGCCGATACCTCGGGCGATCTGATCGCTGCCGCCAACACCGTGTTCCGTTCCCGGGGCCTTGGTGATCTGCTCAGCCCCGAGGCCGATCAAGCCACCGCCTTTCGCGGTGGCCGGGCGATGCTGTCGCTTGGCTTCGACCGGGCCGGGCTGGGCTATGGCGCGGCTGACATCGAGGCCGGATACCCGATCCTGCTCGAGGCTTACGGCGCGGCCATCGACACGCACAGTTGCCTGTATCCCGGCGCGGTAGAGGCCGTGACCCGGTTGCGCAGCACGGGCTATCGCACCGCCATCTGCACCAACAAGCCCGAGGGGCTGGCGCGGCAATTGCTCGATCGTCTGGGGGTGGCCGATTTGTTCGACGCGCTGGTGGGGGCCGACACCTATCCGGTGCGCAAGCCCGACCCGCTGCCGTTCCGGGAATCGGTGCGTCTGGCCGGCGGCGATCCGGCGCGCGCGGTGCTGATCGGCGATACCGAGACCGACCGCGACACCGCGCGGGCGGCCGGCATTCCCTGCATTCTGGTGACCTTTGGCCCGGACGGCATGGCGGTGTCCGATCTTGCGCCCGAGGCGTTGTTGAGCGGCTATGGCGATCTGGAAACGGTGCTGGCGCCGCTTCTGCCCGCCCCCGCGTAAGCGCGGCCAACCCTTGACCGACCCGGCCGCATGGGCGAGCGTTCTGCCATGACCGAAATCTTCACCGGCAATTTCACCCAGCAAACCCCGATCCCCGAGGCCGCGCAGCAGGCGGCGCTGCGGGTCATGCAATCGGGGCGACTGCACCGCTACAACCTTGTGGGCGCGGAACCGGGCGAGGTGGGGCTGCTGGAACAGGAATACGCCGCCTGGCAGGGCGCGCGCTATTGTCTGGCGGTGGCCTCGGGCGGGGCGGCAATGGCGCTGGCGCTGCGGGCTGCAGGCGTGCAGCCGGGCGAGGCGGTGCTGACCAACGCCTTCACCCTGGCGCCGGTGCCGGGTGCCGTGGCTGCCGTCGGTGCCCGCCCGGTGTACGTCGAAGTGACCGGGGACCTGGTGATCGATCTGGACGATCTGTCCGCCAAGATCGGGCAGGCGCGGGTGCTGCTGCTGTCGCATATGCGCGGCCATCTGGGCGACATGGACCGGCTGATGCAGATCTGCGACGCCGCCGGGGTCACGGTGATCGAGGATTGCGCCCACACCATGGGGGCGCGCTGGAACAGCGTGCGCTCGGGCCAGCATGGCCGCGTGGCCTGTTTCTCGACCCAGACCTACAAGCACATGAACTCGGGCGAGGGTGGCTTTCTGACCAGCGACGATGCGACCCTGATGGCCCGCGCCACGATCCTGTCGGGGGCTTATATGTTCTTCGACCGGCACCCGGCGGGACCATCGCGCGATGCCTATCCCGACAACCCGGCCGAAATCCCCAACATGTCGTGCCGCATGGACAACCTGCGCGCCGCACTTCTGCGCCCGCAGCTGGCTACGCTGGATGCCAGTTGTGCTGATTGGAACGCGCGCTATGGCAGGGTGGAAGACGGCTTGCGAAACACCCCCGGCCTGACCCTGATCGCCCGTCCCGAGGCCGAGGCCTATGTCGGCTCATCGATCCAGTTCCGCCTGCCGGACTGGCCGCCCGAGGCCATCGCGGCGGTCTTGTCCCGCTGCAAGGCGCGGGGGGTGGAGTTGAAATGGTTCGGCGCACCGCAACCCACGGGCTTCACGTCGCGATATGAGCACTGGAGCTATTCCGATCCCGTTCGGCAACCGGCAACGGATCGGATACTGGCGGGGCTTCTGGACATGCGCCTGCCCCTGACCTTCAGCCTTGACGATTGCACCCTGATTGCCCGCATCATCCGCGATGAGGTGATCGCGGTGCAATCCACCGCCCGCCATCCCCTTGAACCCACAGCCCCGTGAGGTCGCCCATGCGCTCCCCCCTAGCCCTTGCCGCCCTTCTGGCCGGTCTTGCCGTCCCAGCCCATGCCGATGCCGTGGGCGACCTGCGCGCCTGCGTCGAGGCCAGCGATCTGCGAGACGATCAGCAAGACTGTGTCGAAACGGTCTACGCAGCCTGTTCCGAGGCCAGCGGCGATAGCTCCACCGCCGGAGACGTCGAATGTCTGGGAAAGGAAATCGAGGCCTGGGAGGCGCTTTTGAACGCCTATTGGCCCGAGGTGCAGGCGCTGGCCGAGGCGCAGGATGCGCAGGATGCCGGGGCCGAGGGCGGCTACAGCGCGCGCTTGCTGGAAGCGCAGCGGGCCTGGGTGGATTATCGTGATGCCGAGTGTGCCTGGCAGTATCAGCGCTTCAGCTCGGGCACGATCCGAAGCCTCATCGGTGCCGACTGCAAGCTGGGCATGACCGCGGACCGGGTGCTGGACTTCCGGGAATGGTTGGCTGACGCGCCGTGACGCGGTTCAGCCGTTCTTGGACATTTCCAAAGCCGTGGCGCGGGTCTCGGTGGTGCGCCGGGTCCAGCCCTTCTTGAAGGTGTCCCAGGTTTTCAGGCTGCGGTAATGCTCCATCCGGCCGTCGCTGAACGCGTTGATGATGTGTTCGGCCTCCAGCGTCTGTGCGGCGCCCACGGTGATCGGGCCGACCTGACCATCCTGTTCCACATGCACCAGCTTCTGCAACAGCTTGGCTGACCGCCGAACCCCAGCGTTCACGCCGAAATCGAAAGCCACCAGATCCACCCCGGCGGGCAGGCCGTCACAGCTCAGCGCGTTCCAGTAGTTGGCCCGGTAGATCTCTCCGGCTTCCTCGCGAGTCAGGTCGCGCACGTCGTCCTTGGTGACCGGCTGACCGCGCCATGCTGCCAGTGTCTTGTGGGTGATGCCCATGTTGGTGGCGCCGCCCGGATCCTCGGGATGATCTGCATAGCCACCTTCGTGCATGAAGATGATGTCCAGGCATTTGACGAACTGGCGCGCGTCCTTGGCCTTGGGGCCGCCTGCGGCCGCAGCCATGACCGGGGCCGGGTTCGCCGCGGTGGACATGCGCTGGATCAGGTCGGCCGTCTGCCTGTTCTGCGCATCCACCATCGCCTGCGTGGCCCGCACATTGTCCTTCTGGATCTGTGCCACGGTGTTTTGCGCCTGCGCCGCGTTGATGTCCTTTTTCTGGGATCCGTTCGAGGATCCCAGCCAGAAGCTGATAACCGTGGCAAAGCCCGCTGTCAGCGCGCCCACGGCGATGTTGAGGATCTGCAGGATCAACTGTCCCGCGCCCTCGGTGGCGTTGGCGGTGCCGTTCTTCACCAGGAACACCAGCGAGATCAGGGTCACGAAGAACCCCACCACCACCACCGTCGACACCAGCACCGGACCCCAGGCCAGATAGCTGCCCGACTTGTTCAGATCCACCATGGTGGATCGCGCGTCCTGCTTGTCGTCCAGACGCTTTTCAAGTTCGTCCAGCTGTCCGGCGCGCTGTTCCGACGCCGCCTGGATATCCAGGCGCAGCTTTTCAAGCTGGGCCTGGCGCAGTTTTTCCTGCGCCTCCTGATCGGCCTTGTCGGCGGCGGCTTCGATTTCGGCCAGCCGCAGGCGCAACTCGCCCGACAGCTGCGGATCTTCCGACCGCAGGGCGGCTTCCTGCGGATCGTCCGTGTTCAGCACCTCGCGTACAACGGTCTCTACAAGATCCTGGGTTTCGGGTCTGGAACCTCGCGTCAGGCGCTTGGCCAGTCCGGGAAGCATATTGACGGCAATTCCGAGTAGCGGGCTCATGGGACCTCCGGGCGCAGCCTGTTAACCACTGTGGGTTTCACATCGTAACCGAGTCAACGTCAGGTGTTGCGGGCTTGCCCTGGGCTGCGCACGGCGAGTCGCGCGGGGATATTGGTTCAAGGTCCTGCGTCATTACGGCGCTAAGCACCAAGGTCGAACGACAAGGTATTGATTAATAGTGATTTTAGCTGGATATCCATTTGGGTGGCGAGTTGACCGCCCCGATGGGGGGGAGTAAGTCCAAGGCCACAACGGTCGTAAAAGCTACGCGGGAGGCAATCCGGTATGGACGAACTGCTTCGAGAGTACCTGCCCATCCTTGTTTTTCTGGGCATTGCCGTGGCACTAGGTCTGGTCCTGATCCTGGCCGCCGCCCTGCTGGCGGTGCAGAATCCCGACCCCGAAAAGGTCAGCGCCTATGAATGCGGCTTCAACGCATTCGACGATGCGCGCATGAAATTCGATGTCCGCTTCTACCTGGTCGCGATCCTGTTCATCATCTTCGACCTGGAAGTGGCATTTCTGTTCCCCTGGGCGGTGGCCTTCAAGGACATCTCGATGGTGGGGTTCTGGTCGATGATTGTGTTCCTTGCGGTTCTGACCATCGGCTTTGCCTATGAATGGAAGAAGGGGGCGCTCGAATGGGAGTGAGCACCGCAGCCAACGCCGCGGGCCCGGACCGCGAAGTCGCCACGCAGGGCCTGAACAAGGAACTGCAAGACAAGGGTTTCCTGCTGACCTCGACCGAGGACATCATCAACTGGGCGCGCACCGGCTCGCTGCACTGGATGACCTTCGGGCTGGCCTGCTGCGCCGTCGAGATGATGCACACCGCCATGCCGCGCTATGACATGGAGCGGTTCGGCACAGCGCCGCGTGCCTCGCCGCGCCAGTCCGACCTGATGATCGTCGCGGGCACGCTGACCAACAAGATGGCCCCGGCGCTGCGCAAGGTCTATGACCAGATGCCCGAGCCACGCTACGTGGTGTCCATGGGCTCCTGCGCCAATGGCGGCGGCTATTATCACTACAGCTATTCCGTCGTGCGTGGCTGCGACCGCGTGGTGCCGGTGGATGTCTATGTGCCGGGCTGCCCGCCCACGGCCGAGGCGCTGCTGTATGGCATCCTGCAGTTGCAGCGGAAGATCCGCCGCACCGGCACCCTTATCCGCTAACCGCGCATCGCCCAGAGGACCAAGGACATGACCGAACAGCTTCAGGAACTGGCGGCGCATATCGAGCTGGCACGCCCCGATTGCGTGGTCAGCACCGAGATCGCCTTCGACGAACTGACCGTGACCGTGACCCCGGCCTCGCTGCTGGCCTTCTGCGACTATCTTAAGACCGACCAGACCTGCCGCTTCTCGTCGCTGGTGGACATTACCGCCGTGGATTATCCCGCGCGCGACAAGCGGTTCGACGTGGTCTACCACTTCCTGTCGATGTACCAGAACCAGCGGATCCGCGTACGGTTCGCCGTGCGCGAGGATCAGATGGTGCCCTCGCTGGTGTCGGTCTATCCGGCGGCGAACTGGTTCGAGCGTGAAGTTTTCGACATGTTCGGGCTGATCTTTTCCGGCCACCCCGACATGCGCCGCCTGCTGACCGACTACGGGTTCCGCGGCCATCCGCTGCGCAAGGACTTTCCGACCACCGGCTATACCGAGGTGCGCTATGACGAAGAGAAAAAGCGCGTGGTCTATGAGCCGGTGAACCTCGTTCAGGAATACCGCCAGTTCGACTTCATGTCGCCCTGGGAAGGGGCCGAATACATCCTTCCCGGCGACGAGAAAAAGGACGCCTGATGAAGCCCGGTCTCGAAATAGGTGCCCGCGCCACCTTCAGCCGGGTGATCCGCCCTGAAGAAGTGGTGCCGCGGCTGTTCCCGGATGCACGGGTCATGGACGACATGCCCGCCGTGCTGGCCAGCGCCTATATGATCGGCCTGTTCGAATGGGCCTGCGTCGAACAGCTGGCGCCGTTCTACGAAGACGGCGAATGCTCGCTGGGCACCGCCTTCGATCTGACCCATTGCGCACCGACCCCGCCGGGGCTGACGGTCACGGTGGACACCGAGGTGCAGTCGATCGACGGCAATTTCATCTGGTTCAAGGTGCGCGGCCACGATGGTCACGACCTGATCGGCGAGGGCCGGCACCTGCGCGGCCTGATCGGGAAAGAGCGTTTCGAAAAACGCGTCGCCGCCAAGCGTCCGGGGGAGGGTGCCTGATGCAGATGCTCTGGTTCCTGGTGCTCAGCGCGCTGACCATCGTGCCGCTTTTCAAACTGCTGCCCCACTACCGGGTGAACCCGTATTGGGCGTTGACGGCGCTGATCCCCTTCGGGCTGATCGTGCTGCTTTGGGTGATGGCCGCCCGGGCCGAAGACTAGGAGAGGGCGAGGACATGGACGGAACGAATTTCGACGACGCCCAGACAGGCGAACAGAAGATCCGCAACTTCAACATCAACTTCGGGCCACAACACCCCGCGGCCCACGGCGTGCTGCGCCTGGTGCTGGAACTGGACGGCGAGATCGTCGAACGCTGCGATCCCCACATCGGCCTGCTGCATCGCGGCACCGAGAAGCTGATGGAAAGCCGCACCTACCTGCAGAACCTGCCGTATTTCGACCGCCTCGACTACGTGGCGCCGATGAACCAGGAACATGCCTGGTGCCTGGCGATCGAGAAGCTGACCGGCACCGTGGTGCCGCGCCGGGGCTCGCTGATCCGGGTGCTCTACTCCGAGATCGGCCGCATCCTGAACCACCTGCTGAACGTGACCACGCAGGCCATGGACGTGGGCGCGCTGACGCCGCCGCTCTGGGGTTTCGAGGAACGCGAAAAGCTCATGGTGTTTTACGAGCGTGCCTGCGGCGCCCGCCTGCACGCGGCCTATTTCCGCCCCGGCGGCGTGCACCAGGATCTGCCGCCCGAACTGATCGAGGATATCGACACATGGGCCGATGAATTCCCGCGCGTGCTGGACGACATCGACGGTCTGCTGACCGAGAACCGCATTTTCAAGCAACGCAACGCCGACATCTGCATCGTAACCGAACAGGACATCCTCGACTGGGGGTTCTCGGGCGTCATGGTACGCGGCTCGGGCCTGCCCTGGGACCTGCGCCGCAGCCAGCCCTATGAATGCTATGACGAGTTCGACTTCCAGATCGCCATCGGCAAGAACGGCGACTGCTACGACCGCTACCTCGTCCGCATGGCCGAAATGCGCGAAAGCCTGAAGATCATCAAGCAGGCCTGCGAGAAGCTGCGCAACGAGCCCGGCGAGGTCATGGCCCGCGGCAAGATGGCGCCGCCGAAACGCGGCGACATGAAGACCTCGATGGAAGCCCTGATCCATCACTTCAAGCTCTATACCGAAGGCTTCCACGTGCCCGAGGGCGAGGTCTATGCCGCCGTCGAAGCGCCCAAGGGCGAATTCGGCGTTTACCTTGTGGCCGACGGCAGCAACAAGCCCTACCGTTCCAAGATCCGCGCACCGGGGTTCCTGCACCTGCAGGCGATGGACTACATGGCCAGCGGCCACCAGCTGGCCGATGTGGCCGCCATCATCGGCTCGCTCGACGTGGTGTTCGGGGAGATCGATCGCTGATGCGCGCCGTCCTGCCCCTTCTTCTTGGCCAAAACACTCCCGCCGGAGGCGTCCCCCGCGGCCGCGCAGCCTCCCGCCCGATTCCGAAGGACCGCGTCTGACATGCTTCGTCGTCTTCATCCCGACCAGCCCGACAGTTTCGCCTTCACCCCTGCCAACCAGGCCTGGGCCGAGGCGCAGATCACCAAGTTCCCCGAAGGCCGTCAGGCTTCGGCGATCATTCCGCTTCTGTGGCGTGCCCAGGAGCAGGAAGGCTGGCTGACCCGCCCGGCGATCGAACATGTGGCGGACTTTCTGGGCATGGCCTACATCCGGGCGCTCGAAGTCGCGACCTTCTACTTCATGTTCCAGTTGCAGCCGGTCGGCTCGGTGGCGCATGTGCAGGTCTGCGGCACCCTGTCGTGCATGATCTGCGGGGCCGAGGATCTGATCGCCGTCTGCAAGGACAAGATCGCCCCCAACGCCCATGAGTTGTCCGAAGATGGCAAGCTCAGCTGGGAAGAGGTCGAATGCCTCGGCTCTTGCGCCAACGCGCCCGTGGCCCAGATCGGCAAGGACTATTACGAAGATCTGACCGCCGAGAGCTTCGCCGCACTGCTGGACGACCTGCGCGCGGGCAAGGTGCCGGTGCCGGGTCCGCAGAATGGCCGCTATGCGTCGGAGCCGCTCAAGGGCCTGACCTCGCTGACCGCACACGAGGCCGACAAGCTGCCCGCCAATGCGTCTGTCGCGCTGGCCACGGACATCGGCGACACGGTGAAACGCATCGACGGCACCGAGGTGCCCCTGCGCGCCCCCTGGAGCGACCGCGAATTCAAGCTGCCCACCCCCAGCGCCCCGATCCCGGCGCCCGCCGCTGATCCGCAGGTCGGCGACAAGCCGGCGCTGCTGACCGGTGCGCGCGACACCGGCGCGGATGATCTGAAGAAAATCAAGGGCATCGGCCCGAAACTGGAAAACGCGCTGAACGAGATCGGCGTCTACCATTTCGACCAGATCGCCAGCTGGACCGAGTCCGAGGTTGCCTGGGTGGACGAGAACCTGATCGCCTTCAAGGGCCGTGTCTCGCGCGATGATTGGGTCGCGCAGGCGAAAGAACTGATCAAGGACGCGGATGGCTGACAAGGAGCACGACACCGACCGGCATCTGGCCCGCCAATCGCGCCTCGTGGCGCTGGTGATTGCGGGCACCATGCTGCTCTGGATGGGGGCCCAACTGCTGGGTCCGATCCTGGGACTGCCGGATCGTTATGTGTTCCTGTTCGATTTCGCGGCGATGGCGGGGCTCATCTGGGCGCTCGTCGTGACGACACAGATCTGGCGTGCGCGCCGGGCCGCCCGAAGCGGCGGGAAGTAAGGAGACGGCAATGCTGAAAGATGAAGATCGCATCTTTACCAATCTCTACGGCATGCATGACCGCAGCCTGAAGGGCGCGCAGGCGCGGGGCCATTGGGATGGCACCGCGGGCATCCTTGAAAAGGGCCGCGACTGGATCGTCGACCAGATGAAGTCCAGCGGCCTGCGCGGACGCGGTGGCGCGGGCTTTCCCACCGGTCTGAAATGGTCCTTCATGCCCAAGGAAAGCGATGGCCGCCCGCATTACCTTGTGGTCAATGCCGACGAATCCGAGCCCGGCACCTGCAAGGATCGCGAGATCATGCGCCACGATCCGCACACCCTGGTGGAAGGCTGCCTGATCGCCTCGTTCGCGATGGGCGCCCATGCGGCCTATATCTACATTCGCGGCGAGTACATCCGCGAACGCGAAGCTCTGCAGAACGCCATCGACGAGGCCTATGACGCGGGCCTTCTGGGCAAGAACGCGGCTGGTTCGGGCTGGGATTTCGACCTCTATCTCTCGCACGGCGCTGGCGCCTATATCTGCGGCGAGGAAACCGCGCTGATCGAAAGCCTTGAAGGCAAGAAGGGCATGCCCCGGATGAAACCGCCGTTCCCGGCAGGCGCGGGCCTTTACGGCTGCCCGACCACGGTGAACAACGTCGAATCCATCGCCGTCGTGCCGACCATCCTGCGCCGTGGCCCGGAATGGTTCGCGGGCTTTGGCCGCACCAACAACGCGGGCACCAAGCTTTATGCAATCTCGGGCCATGTGAACAATCCCTGCGTCGTCGAAGAGGCCATGTCGATCCCCTTCGAGGAGCTGATCGAAAAACATTGCGGCGGCATCCGCGGCGGCTGGGACAACCTGCTGGCGGTGATTCCCGGCGGATCCTCGGTGCCCTGTGTACGCGGCGAGAACATGCGCGACGCGATCATGGATTTCGACGCGTTGAAGGAAAAAGGCTCCAGCCTTGGCACCGCGGCGGTGATCGTGATGGACAAGGAAACCGACATCATCAAGGCGATCTGGCGTCTGGCCAAGTTCTACAAGCACGAAAGCTGCGGCCAGTGCACGCCTTGTCGCGAAGGCACGGGCTGGATGATGCGGGTGATGGAGCGCCTGGTGAGGGGCGAGGCCGAGGTCGAAGAGATCGACATGCTGTTCGAGGTCACCAAGCAGGTCGAGGGTCACACGATCTGCGCCCTTGGCGATGCGGCGGCCTGGCCGATCCAGGGCCTGATCCGCAATTTCCGCGACGAGATCGAAGATCGCATCAAGGCACAGAAATCCGGCCGGCTGAGTGCCGTGGCGGCCGAGTGATCCGCGCAGCCCACATATCGCGCGCGGCCCTGCCGCCTGTCCGCGACCCGGTTCGGGTCGCGCGACCCGTGTGGTGCGGGGGCCTGTCATGACGCAGCAGCATCTTGCCGAGCTGAACATCGGGCGTCTTCTGGCGCCCACCGATGATCCGCGTGTGGCCGATTTCATGACTGCGCTGGACCGGGTCAACGGTTTGGGCAAACGCTCGCCGGGATTTGTCTGGATGATGGAAGGCTCGGGCGAACCGGGCACCGGCAACACCGAGACCAGCATCGGCGATGACCCGCAGTTCGTGACCAACCTGACCGTCTGGCAGGACGCACCCAGCCTTGAGCATTTCGTGTTCAACACCGTGCACCGGCAGTTCTATGAGCGCCGCGCCGAGTGGTTCGAGATCCTCGGACAACAGCATTTCGTCATGTGGTGGGTGCCTGCGGGGCATCACCCGACACTGGAAGAGGCTCTGGCCCGGCTGGAGCACAAGGAAACCCATGGGGACAGCGACCACGCGTTCGGCTGGTCCCATCTGAAAGACGCCAAGCTGTGGAAATCCCGCGGCTGTGCGCCCATCGCAGCGGAGTAAGCGGATGAGTGACCTGCGCAAGATCATCATCGACGACCGGGAGGTCGAGGTCGATCCGGCCATGACCCTGATCCAGGCTTGTGAGCAGGCCGGCATCGAAGTGCCGCGCTTCTGCTATCACGAGCGCCTGTCGATCGCGGGCAACTGCCGCATGTGCCTTGTCGAGGTTGTGGGCGGTCCGCCCAAGCCGGCGGCCTCCTGCGCGATGCAGGTCAAGGATCTGCGTCCCGGTCCCGAGGGCGCGCCGCCTGTGGTGAAAACCAACTCGCCGATGGTCAAGAAGGCCCGCGAAGGGGTGATGGAGTTCCTGCTCATCAACCACCCGCTGGACTGCCCGATCTGCGACCAGGGCGGCGAATGCGACCTTCAGGATCAGGCCATGGCTTACGGCGTGGATTTCTCGCGGTTCCGCGAGCCCAAGCGCGCCTCCACCGATCTGGATCTCGGCCCGCTGGTCGAAACGCATATGACACGCTGCATCTCCTGCACCCGCTGCGTGCGCTTCACCACCGAGGTGGCGGGCATCAGCCAGATGGGCCAGACCGGGCGCGGCGAGGATTCCGAGATCACCTCGTACCTGGGCGAAACGCTGGATTCGAACCTTCAGGGCAACATCATCGACCTGTGCCCGGTGGGCGCGCTGGTGTCGAAACCCTATGCCTTCACCGCCCGCCCGTGGGAGTTGACCAAGACCGAAAGCATCGACGTGATGGATGCGCTAGGCAGCAACATCCGCGTCGATACCAAGGGCCGGGAAGTGATGCGCTTCCTGCCGCGCAACCATGATGGCGTGAACGAGGAATGGCTGAGCGACAAGTCGCGCTTCGTCTGGGACGGGCTGCGCCGCCAGCGTCTGGACACGCCGTACATTCGTGAAAACGGCAAGCTGCGCAAAGCCGGTTGGGATGAAGCCCTGACCGCCGTGGCTGCCGCGATGAAGGGCAAGAAGGTTGCGGGCCTTGTGGGCGATCTGGCCCCCGTCGAAGCGGTCTTCGCGCTCAAGCAGTTGATCGAAGGGCAGGGCGGCACCGTCGAATGCCGCACCGATGGCGCGCGTCTGCCCGCCGACAACCGGTCGGCCTATGTGGGCACCGCCCGGATCGAGGACATCGACACCGCCAAGGCGATCATGCTGATCGGCACCAACCCGCGCGACGAAGCGCCGGTGCTGAACGCGCGCATCCGCAAGGCGTGGCTGGCCGGGGCCAAGGTCGGCGTGATCGGCGAAGCCGTCAATCTGACCTATGACTACGCGCATCTGGGCACGGGCCGCGATGGTCTGATGGGCCTGATGGAAGAGGATCATACCGGCGCCATCGGCAAGGACACCGTGGTCATCATCGGGCAGGGCGCGCTGCGCGAGGCCGATGGGGCTGCCGTACTGGCGCAGGCGATGAAATTCGCCGAAACCACCGAGTCGAAATTCCTGGTGCTGCACACCGCCGCCGCCCGCGTCGGTGCGCTGGATGTGGGTGCCGTGACCGAGGGTGGTCTGCTGGCCGCCATCGACGGGGCCGAGGTGATCTACAACCTGGGTGCCGATGAGGTCGACATCGATGCCGGACCTTTCGTGATCTACCAGGGCAGCCACGGCGACCGGGGCGCGCATCGCGCCGACGTGATCCTGCCGGGGGCCGCCTGGACCGAGGAATCGGGCCTGTTCGTGAACACCGAGGGCCGCCCGCAATTGGCCGCCCGCGCCAGTTTCCCGCCGGGACAGGCGAAAGAGAACTGGGCGATCCTGCGCGCCCTGTCGGCGCAGCTTGGCGCGACGCTGCCCTATGACAGCCTGGCACAACTGCGCCAGCACCTGGTCAAGGACGTGCCGCATCTGAAGAAGATCGACACCGTGCCGGAAAACGACTGGGTTCTGCCCGAACTGGACACCCCCGCATCGGCCGATTTCCGCAATGCGATCAAGGATCACTACCTGACAAACCCGATCGCCCGCGCCTCGGCCCTGATGGCCGAACTCAGCGCGGCGGCCAAGGCGCGGGGCGCGTCGTCCCTCGCGGCGGAGTGACCCGGATGCCGCGTTTCGAACTCCCGCGACATACTCGCACAAGCGCCCTTGTGGCGGCTGGCTTTGAGGTCGCAAAAGCTGTTTACCACGAGGCATCCGCGTGCCGCGCCGCTGCCCTGACCCCGGAGGTGACCACCGATGGATGACTTCTTTTCGACCAACGCCGGGATTGCGGTGATCATCGTGGCCCAGTGCCTTGCGGTGCTTGGTTTCGTGATGATTTCGCTGCTGTTTCTGGTCTATGGCGACCGCAAGATCTGGGCCGCCGTGCAGATGCGCCGCGGGCCCAACGTGGTGGGCGCCTTCGGCCTGCTGCAGACCGTGGCCGATGCCCTGAAATACGTGGTCAAGGAAATCGTCGTGCCCGCCGGGGCCGACCGCACGGTGTTCATGCTGGCGCCGATGACCAGCTTCGTGCTGGCCATGCTGGCCTGGGCCGTCATTCCCTTCACCGACAATTGGGTGCTGGCCGATCTGAATGTGGCGATCCTGTTCGTCTTCGCGGTCTCCTCGCTTGAGGTTTACGGCGTGATCATGGGCGGCTGGGCGTCGAACTCGAAGTACCCCTTCCTTGGCTCGCTGCGCTCTGCCGCGCAGATGATCTCCTACGAGGTGTCGATCGGCCTGATCATCATCGGGGTGATTATCTCGACCGGCTCGATGAACTTCGGCGATATCGTGGCCGCGCAGGATGGCAGTTTCGGCTTCTTCAACTGGTACTGGCTGCCGCATCTGCCGATGGCGGTGATCTTCTTCATCTCGTGCCTTGCGGAAACCAACCGCCCGCCCTTCGACCTTCCGGAAGCGGAATCCGAACTGGTGGCGGGCTATCAGGTCGAATACTCCTCGACCCCGTTCCTGCTGTTCATGGCCGGCGAATACATCGCCATCTTCCTGATGTGCGCCCTGAACTCGCTGCTGTTCTTCGGCGGCTGGCTGTCGCCCATTCCGGGCCTGCCCGACGGGGCGCTGTGGATGGTCGGCAAGATGGCGATCTTCTTCTTCCTCTTCGCCATGGTGAAGGCCATCGTGCCGCGGTACCGCTATGACCAGCTGATGCGCCTGGGCTGGAAAGTGTTCCTGCCGCTGTCGCTGGGCTGGGTCGTTCTTGTGGCGTTCTTCGCGAAATTCGAACTTTTCGGCGGCGCCTATGCCCGCTGGGTTGTGGGAGGCTGAGATGTCGTCAATCGACTGGACCCGCGCCGGCAAGTATTTCCTGCTCAAGGATTTCCTTGTGGGCATGAAGCTGGGGCTGAAGTACTTCTTCGCGCCCAAGGCCACCCTGAACTATCCGCATGAAAAAGGCCCGCTCAGCCCGCGGTTTCGCGGCGAGCACGCGCTGCGCCGCTATCCCAACGGGGAAGAGCGTTGCATCGCCTGCAAGCTGTGCGAGGCGATCTGCCCGGCGCAGGCCATCACCATCGATGCCGAACCACGCGAGGACGGCTCGCGCCGGACCACGCGTTATGACATCGACATGACCAAATGCATCTACTGCGGCTTCTGCCAGGAAGCCTGTCCGGTGGATGCCATCGTTGAAGGCCCGAACTTCGAGTTCGCCACTGAAACCCGCGAAGAGCTGTACTACGACAAGGACAAGCTGCTCGCCAACGGCGAACGCTGGGAGGCCGAGATTGCACGCAATCTCGAACTCGACGCGCCCTATCGCTGAGCCGAAGGAAGGATCCGACCATGACCGTCGCTGATATCGCATTCTACGGCTTCGCCCTGTCCGTCATCACCGGCGGGCTGTTCACCGTCATTTCGAAAAACCCGGTGCATTCGGTGCTGTGGCTGATCCTGGCGTTTCTCAGCGCGGCGGGGCTGTTCGTCCTGCTGGGCGCGGAATTCGTCGCCATGCTGCTGATCATCGTCTACGTCGGCGCGGTGGCCGTGCTGTTCCTGTTCGTGGTGATGATGCTGGACGTGGACTTCGCCGAGCTGAAGGCCGAGATGGCGAAATACATGCCGCTGGCGTTGCTGATCGGGGTGGTGATCCTGATGCAACTGGCGCTGGCCTTCGGGGTCTGGGAAACGGCAGATAATGCCGAAGCTCTGCGCGCCAACGTCGCCCCGGCGATCGAGGACATGCACAACACCGAAGCCCTGGGCCTGCTGATCTATGACAAGTATTTCCTGCTGTTCCAACTGGCGGGCCTGATCCTGCTGGTCGCCATGGTCGGCGCCATCATGCTGACCCTGCGCCATCGCCCGAACATCAAGCGTCAGGACGTTCTGGCCCAGATGTACCGCGACCCGGCCAAGGCGCTGGAGCTGAAGGACATGAAACCGGGGCAGGGGCTATGACAAACCAAGAAAAAATTCTTGGGGGCGGCTGGCACGATGCCGGAGAAATCGTTGTAGCTAGCGATGCCAACGCCAAGCGATCCCAAAGTTGGGTTAAACGCTCTGAGTCAGGAACCGTGTTGTTGTTGACCACTCGGAATGGCCCGAGCGGACAAGTCTTAACAGTCAGGGAAGTGAGAGAAAATCCGCTTGGCTGGAAGTATCTTGGAGAGGGCGAAAGCTTCGAGGAACTAAGTTCATCGCTTTTGACCGGCAATCCAATGATGAAGTTCTCCGACACCATCGAAGACTCAATAGCAGATGTGTGTACCAAACATGCAATTGCCAGCATTCGAGAAGTCGAGGGCAAGGGGAAATAAGATGATCGGACTTGAACATTACCTGACGGTGGCGGCAACGCTGTTTGTCATCGGCATCTTCGGGCTCTTCCTGAACCGGAAGAACGTCATCATCATCCTGATGTCGGTGGAACTGATGCTGCTGGCCGTGAACATCAACCTCGTGGCCTTTTCCAGCTATCTGGGCGACCTGACCGGACAGATCTTCACGCTGTTCGTTCTGACCGTGGCCGCGGCCGAGGCCGCCATCGGCCTTGCCATCCTGGTCTGCTTCTTCCGAAACCGCGGCACCATCGCCGTGGAAGACGTCAACAATATGAAAGGCTGAGCAGATGGAACAGGTCATCGTCTTCCTTCCCCTGCTCGGGGCACTCATTTCCGGCTTCGGCTGGCGCATCGTGGGCGAAAAGAACGCCATGCGCATCGCCACCGGCCTGCTGATCTATGCTTGCTTCTCGTCCTGGGCTGCCTTCCTGGCGCCCACCGGCATGACCAAGCACATCGAGGTGCTGCGCTGGATTTCTTCCGGCACGCTCGACACTTACTGGGGGCTGCGGGTCGACCGGCTGACCACCATCATGCTGATCGTGGTGACCAGCGTCTCGACGCTCGTCCATGTCTACAGCTTCGGCTACATGGATCACGATCCGCAGTGGAAAGAGGGCGAGGTCTACAAGCCGCGCTTCTTCGCCTACCTGTCGTTCTTCACCTTCGCCATGCTGATGCTGGTGACCAGCGACAACCTGGTCCAGATGTTCTTCGGCTGGGAAGGGGTGGGCGTCGCCTCGTACCTGCTGATCGGCTTCTATTACCGCAAGCCCTCGGCCAATGCCGCCGCAATCAAGGCTTTCGTGGTCAACCGCGTGGGCGACTTCGGCTTTGCCCTGGGCATCTTCGCGCTGTTCTTCCTGACTGACAGCGTACAGCTTGACGTGATCTTCGCCGCGGCCCCGGAACTGGCGCAGACCCAGATCAGCTTCCTGTGGCGCGACTGGAACGCCGCCGAACTGACCGCCTTCCTGCTGTTCATCGGCGCAATGGGCAAATCGGCACAACTGTTCCTGCACACCTGGCTGCCCGACGCGATGGAAGGCCCGACCCCGGTGTCGGCCCTGATCCACGCGGCCACCATGGTGACGGCAGGGGTGTTCCTGGTCTGCCGCATGTCGCCGCTGATGGAATTCGCCCCGGCGACGCTCAGCTTCATCACCTTCATCGGGGCTTCGACCGCCTTCTTCGCGGCGACCATCGGCCTGGTGCAGAACGACATCAAGCGCGTGATCGCCTATTCGACCTGTTCGCAGCTGGGCTACATGTTCGTCGCCGCAGGCGTCGGGGCCTATTCGGCAGCCATGTTCCACCTGTTCACCCATGCGTTCTTCAAGGCGATGCTGTTCCTTGGCGCGGGCTCGGTCATCCACGCGATGCATCACGAGCAGGACATGCGCAACTACGGCGCATTGCGCAAGAAGATCCCCTATACCTTCTGGGCAATGATGATCGGCACGCTGGCCATCACCGGCGTCGGCATTCCGCTGACTTACATCGGGTTCGCCGGCTTCCTGTCGAAGGATGCAATCATCGAAAGCGCCTGGGCCGGGACCAACCCGATGGCGGGATACGCCTTCTGGATGTTGGTGGCCGCCGCTGCGATGACCAGCTTCTATTCCTGGCGTCTGATCTTCATGACCTTCTTTGGCGAAGCGCGCGGCGACAGCCACACCCATGCGCACGCCCATGAAAGCCCCAAGGTCATGACCGTGCCGCTGGGCATCCTGGCCATCGGCGCGATCTTCGCCGGCATGGTCTGGTACAAGCCCTTCTTCGGCGATCATCACGCGGTGGAATCCTGGTTCGGCATTCCCCACGCCGAGACGGTGGTTGCCGCCGACCATGGCGCTGCGCCGGTAGAAGCTGCCGGGACGACCGACGGCCATGCGCCTGCCGCTGACAGCCATGGGGCCGATGCTGCACAAGATGCCGTGGTCGCCACATCGGCCGCTCCCCTGCAATATGGTGCCATCTACATGGGCCCCGACAACCACGTGATCGACGACGCCCACCACGCCCCGACCTGGGTCAAGGTATCGCCCTTCATCGCCATGTTGCTGGGCTTCGCGCTGAGCTGGCTGATGTACATCCGCCGGACCGATCTGCCGGCCAAGCTGGCTGCCACCAACTGGCCGCTGTACAACTTCCTGCTGAACAAGTGGTACTTCGACGAGATCTACAACTTCGTCTTCATCCGTCCGACCTTTGCCATTGGCCGTTTCCTGTGGAAGCGCGGGGACGGGGCCACCATCGACGGCGGCATCAACGGGTTGGCCATGGGGATCATCCCCTTCTTCACCCGCCTCGCGGGACGTGCCCAGACCGGCTATTTGTTCACTTATGCCTTTGCCATGGTGCTGGGCGTAGCGGTGCTGATTACGCTTATGAGCCTCACCGGGGGGGCTGAGTAATGGATAACCTGCTTTCGATTGTCACCTTCCTTCCGGCGGTTGCGGCGCTCATCCTTGCGGTGTTCCTGCGCGGCGATGATCCGGATGCGCAGCGCAACGCCAAATGGGTGGCGCTGGCGGCAACCGGGCTGACCTTCCTGCTCTCGCTGTTCCTGCTCAGCGGCTTCAACCCCGCCGATCCCGGCTTCCAGTTCGTCGAAGAGCACGACTGGATCCTCGGCATGAAGTACAAGATGGGCGTGGACGGCATTTCGGTGCTGTTCGTGCTGCTGACCACCTTCCTGATGCCGCTGACCATCGGTGCCTGCTGGACGGTGGAAAAGCGCGTCAAGGAATACATGATCGCCTTCCTGGTGCTTGAAACCCTGATGCTGGGCGTGTTCTGCGCGTTGGACCTGGTGCTGTTCTACCTGTTCTTCGAAGCAGGGCTGATCCCGATGTTCCTGATCATCGGCATCTGGGGCGGTGCCAACCGGATCTACGCCAGCTTCAAGTTCTTCCTCTACACCTTCCTCGGCTCGGTGCTGATGCTGGTCGCCATGATCGCCATGGCGCTGGACGCGGGCACCACCGACATTCCCAGCCTGCTGAACCACCAGTTCGGCTCGGAAAGTTTCAACCTGCTGGGCATCCATGTGATGGGCGGCATGCAGACGCTTCTGTGGCTGGCGTTCTTCGCCTCCTTCGCGGTGAAGATGCCCATGTGGCCGGTGCACACCTGGTTGCCGGACGCCCACGTTCAGGCGCCCACCGCTGGCTCGGTGGTGCTGGCGGCGATCCTGCTGAAGATGGGCGGCTACGGCTTCCTGCGGTTCTCGCTGCCGATGTTCCCGGTGGCCTCGGACATCATGGCGCCGCTGGTTCTGTGGATGTCGGCCATTGCCATCGTCTACACCTCTCTGGTGGCGCTGGTGCAGGAGGACATGAAGAAACTGATCGCCTATTCCTCGGTCGCCCACATGGGTTACGTGACCGCGGGCATCTTCGCGGCCAACCAGCAGGGCATCGACGGCGCAATTTTCCAGATGATCAGCCACGGCTTCATCTCGGGGGCGTTGTTCCTGTGTGTCGGGGTGATCTATGACCGGATGCACACCCGCGAGATCAGCGCCTATGGCGGTCTGGTGAACCGGATGCCGGCCTATGCGCTGATCTTCATGCTGTTCACCATGGCCAACGTCGGCCTGCCGGGCACCAGTGGGTTCGTGGGCGAATTCCTGACGCTGGTCGGCATCTTCCAGGCCAACACCTGGGTGGCCGTCGTGGCGACCTCGGGCGTGATCCTGTCGGCGGGCTATGCCCTGTGGCTGTACCGCCGGGTCGTCTTTGGCGAGCTGATCAAGGAAAGCCTGAAGTCCATCACCGACATGGATCGCCGCGAGCGGGTGATCTTCGCCCCGCTGGTCGCCATGACCCTGCTGCTGGGCGTCTATCCCAGCCTCGTGACCGACATCATCGGCCCATCGGTCGAGAACCTCGTGTCGAACTATCAGACAGCCGTCCTGGAGCGCGTCGACGCCACCCAGGTCGCCACGCATCACTGAGGACGCATCATGATCGGTTCCGACCTCTCTATCATCCTTCCGGAAATCGTCCTGTCGGTCTATGCCATGGCCGCGCTTCTGGCCGGGGCCTATGGCGGCAAGGACAAGCTGGCGCCGATGCTGGTCTGGCTGACCAGCGGGCTGTTCGTCCTGCTGGCCGTCTGGATCGGCCTGGGTTCCGCAACCACGCAGGAGGCCTTCGGCGGGCTGTTCATCGACGATGCCTTCGCGCGGTTCTCGAAAACCGTGATCCTGCTGGCCGCCGCCGCCGTTCTGGTGATGAGCGAGAAATACATGGCCCGGCGCGACCTGCTGCGCTTTGAATACCCGCTGCTGATCGCCCTGGCGACCGTGGGCATGATGATGATGGTCTCCGCCGGAGACCTCATGTCCCTTTACATGGGGCTGGAGTTGCAGTCGCTGGCGCTTTACGTCGTCGCCTCGCTGCGCCGCGACAGCGTGAAATCCACCGAAGCCGGCCTGAAATATTTCGTGCTGGGCGCGCTGAGCTCGGGCTTGCTGCTGTACGGTGCGTCACTGACCTATGGCTATGCCGGCACCACCGATTTCTCGGGCATCATCCAGACCGCCCACCAGGGCGAGATGTCGCTGGGTCTGCTGTTCGGGCTGGTGTTCCTGATGTCGGGGCTGGCGTTCAAGGTCTCGGCGGCGCCGTTCCACATGTGGACGCCGGATGTCTACGAAGGCTCGCCGACCCCGGTCACAGCCTTCTTCGCCACCGCACCCAAGATGGCGGCCATGGGGCTGTTTGCCCGCGTCGTGCATGATGCCTTCGGCAATGCCACCGGCGACTGGCAGCAGGTGATCGCGCTGCTGTCGGTGGTGTCGATGTTCCTGGGTTCGGTCGCGGCCATCGGCCAGACCAACATCAAGCGCCTGATGGCCTATTCCTCGATCGCACACATGGGCTATGCGCTGATGGGGCTGGCGTCGGGCACGGTCTTCGGCGTGCAGGCGATGCTGATCTACATGGCGATCTATGTGACCATGAACATCGGCACCTTCGCTTTCATCATGTCCATGAGCCGCAACGGCCTGCCGGTGACCGACATCACCTCGCTCAACGACTTCTCGAACCGTGAGCCGCTGAAGGCGCTGGCGATGCTGGTGCTGCTGTTCTCGCTGGCCGGGGTGCCGCCGCTGGTGGGCTTCTTCGGCAAGTACTATGTGCTGATGGCCGCGCTGGAAGGTGGGCTGGGATGGCTGGCCGTGGCCGGTGTCATCGCCTCGGTGATCGGGGCGTTCTACTACCTGCGCATCGTGTACTACATGTACTTCGGCGAGGCGCAGGAGCCGCTGGACAAGAGCAACTCGCCGGTGCTGACCGTGTTCCTTGTCGGTTCTGCCGCCGCCATGGTGCTGGGTGTCATCAACCTGTTCGGTGTTGAAACGCTGGCCGCTTCGGCCGCCGCCGCACTGGTTCAATAGCATGGCCCCATGGCCCGATGGGGTAGGCCGCCGGGTTCTGGCAGAGGTGGACAGCACCAACGCCGAGGCCGCGCGTCTGGCCCCTGAACTTTCCGGTCCGACCTGGATACTCGGCCTGCGGCAAACCGCAGGCCGTGGCCGTCGCGGGCGTGCCTGGCAAAGTGCCGAGGGCAATTTCGCCGCAACGCTTGTGATGCGCGTGCCGGACGGTCCGGCCGCCGCCGCCCAGCGGTCTTTCGTGGCCGCCCTTGCCTTGCAGGACGCGCTGGCCGAGGCCACCCGCCGACCCGAGGCCATCCGCCTGAAATGGCCCAACGATGTGCTGCTGAACGGCGCCAAAGTGGCCGGGATCTTGCTGGAATCCTCGGGGCAGGGCGGCGCGCCGGGCCCGCTGTGCGTGGGCATTGGTGTGAACCTGGCGCAGGAACCGGACGCCGGAACGCTGGAGCCCGACGCCTTGGCGCCGACTTCGGTCCTGTCGGCCACGGGCATCCGCATCAGCCCGGAAGAGTTCCTGGATCTGCTGGCACCGACCTTTGCCACCTGGGAGACGCGGTTGACCACCTATGGGTTCGACCCGCTTCGGCGCGCCTTCCTGGATCATGCGGCCAAGCTGGGCGAGGTCATCACCGCCCGCACCGCGAAGGACAGCCTGACCGGCACCTTTACCGATATCGACGCGACGGGCGCGCTGGTTCTGACCGGTGCCAAGGGCCGGGTGGTCCTGCCCGCCGCCGACATCTTTTTCTGATCCCAGCGCGGAGGGCGCCATGCTTCTGGCCATCGACTGCGGCAATACCAACACCGTGTTCACCCTGTGGAACGGTGAAAGCTTCGTTTCGACCTGGCGGATGGCCACCAACCACACCCGCACGGCGGACGAGTATTTCGTCTGGCTCAGTTCGCTGATGTCCTCGCAGAAGCTGACCGCCAGCGTGTCCGAGGTCATCATCTCGTCCACCGTGCCACGGGTGGTGTTCAACCTGCGGGTGCTGAGTTCGCGCTATTTCGATTGCCGCCCGCTGGTCGTCGGTCGCCCTGACTGCCTGTTGCCGGTCGATGTGCGTGTGGACGCGGGCACCAAGGTCGGCCCCGACCGGCTGGTCAACACCGTGGGCGCGTTCGACCTGCATGGCGGCGACCTGGTGGTGGTCGACTTCGGCACCGCCACCACCTTCGACGTGGTGGACATGGACGGGGCCTATATCGGCGGGGTCATCTCGCCGGGGGTGAACCTCAGCCTGGAAGCCCTGCACCAGGCCGCGGCGGCCCTGCCGCATATCGACGTGACCATGCCGGGACAGGTGATCGGCAAGAATACGGTGGACTGCATGCAGTCAGGTGTGTTCTGGGGGTACATAGGTCTGGTCAAGGAAATCATCGCCCGCATCCGGGCGGAACACGGCCGGCCCATGAAAGTGATCGGCACCGGAGGGCTTGCCCCATTGTTCCAGCAAGGCGACGTGCTATTTGACGAGTTCGACGAGAGTCTCACGATGCATGGGCTCACGGTGATTAGCAATTACAATAGGGAGTTCGCTGGCCAATGAGCGCGGACCGCTTGATCTACCTGCCCCTTGGTGGGGCCGGCGAGATCGGAATGAACTGTTATGTGTATGGTTACGGCCCTAAGGGCAAGGAACGCTTCATCCTTGTCGATCTGGGGGTGACCTTTCCCGACATGGATGGCTCGCCCGGAGTCGATCTGATCTTTCCCGATATCAGTTGGCTGGCCGAACGGGCCAACCGCCTGGACGCCATTTTCATCACCCACGCGCACGAGGATCACGTCGGCGCGGTGGGTCATCTGTGGTCGAAGCTGAAGGCGCCGATCTATTGCCGCCCCTTCACCGCCAATATCGCCAAGCGCAAGATGGAGGAGCAGGGCCAGCCCGAAAACCTGGTCCGCATCGTGCAGCCCTGGCCCGAGACCGTGAAAGCGGGCCCGTTCAGCGTGTCCTTCCTGCCGATGTCGCATTCGATCCCCGAAACCTCGGCGCTGGTGATCGACAGCCCGAAGGGCCGGATCGTGCACACCGGCGACTTCAAGCTCGACAAGACCCCGCTGGTGGGCGAAGCCTTCGATCCCGAGCTTTGGGCCGAAGTGGCCAAGCCCGGCGTGCGTGCGCTGGTCTGCGACAGCACCAACGTGATGAGCCCGCATGCGGGCCGTTCCGAAGCGACGCTGCCCGAGGAAATCACCAAGCTGATCGCCTCGGCACCGGGCATGGTGGTCGCCACGACCTTTGCGTCGAACGTGGCGCGGGTGAAAACCCTGGCCGAGGCCGGACGGGCCGCGGGCCGGTCGGTGGTTCTGCTGGGCCGGGCCATGCGGCGCATGGTGTCGGCGGCACAGGAAACCGGGGTTCTGCACGATTTTCCCAAGACCGTTCTGGTCGAGGAAGCGGGCAACATCCCGCGCGAAGGCCTGATGCTGATCGTCACCGGCAGCCAGGGCGAACGCCGGGCGGCCTCGGCGCAACTGGCGCGGGGCAAATACCTTGGGATGTCGATGAAGGAAGGGGACATGTTCCTGTTCTCGTCGAAGACCATCCCCGGCAACGAACGCGGCGTGCTGCGCATCATCAATGCCTTCAGCGAGAAGGGCGTCGATGTGGTCGACGACAGCACCGGCCAGTACCATGTGTCGGGCCATGCCAACCGTCCCGACCTGAAGGAAATGCACGCGCTGATGAAGCCGCAGTTCCTGATCCCGATGCATGGCGAACACCGGCATCTGCGCGAGCATGTGAAGCTGGGTCTTGAAACCGGGCTGAAAGGCGTCCTAGCGCCCAATGGCACCATGGTGGATCTGGCGGGCAACGAGCCCAAGGTGGTCGAATACGTCGAAACCGGCCGCACCTATCTGGACGGCACCGTGCAGATCGGCGCGCTGGATGGCGTCGTGCGCGACCGGATCCGGCTGGCGCTGAACGGCCATGTGACCGTGACCCTGATCCTCGACGAAAACGACGAGCCGCTGGGCGAACCGTGGTGCGAGATCATGGGCCTGCCGAAACAGGGCCGCTCGGGGACACCGCTGACCGAGGTGCTCGAGCACGATCTGGATCAGGTGATGGGCCGGGCCGATGATTCGATCCTGACCGATGACGACAAGCTGACCGAGGCCCTGCGCCGGGGCGCCCGCAACTCGGCCAATGCCGAGATCGGCCGCAAGCCCGAAGTGACCGTAGTCATCAGCCGCCTGGTCGACTGATCGCAAGCGATTGACCCAAGGCAGGGCAGCGCCTTAGCCTTGGGTCATGTTGCGCCCCACCGCCATTCTGGAAACCGTCCTGTACGTCGATCGGTTGGACCGGGCCGAGACCTTCTATCGAGAGGTCATCGGACTGGACCTGCTGCACACCGATCCGCGGATGCGGGCACTGGATGTGAACGGACGCGGCGTGCTGCTGCTGTTCCAGCGCGGCGCGACCACGCAAGACGTGAATACCCCTTTCGGGACCATCCCGTCCCACGACGGGCAGGGGCCGGCGCATATGGCATTTGCCGTCGGCGCCGAGGATCTTGGTCTTTGGCGGGATCGGCTGGCGGACGCGGGGATCCCGGTCGAAAGCGAGGTCGCCTGGCCGCGCGGCGGGCGCAGTCTCTATTTCCGCGATCCGGACGACCATTGCATCGAACTGGCAACGCCGGGGCTGTGGCAGGGGTACTAAGGCATCGGGCCTTGGCGCTCGGCGGCAGCACGCCCCGAAACGGATCGGGGGCGGCCAACCTGTTCAGATTGACCGCCCCCTGGAATTCTCAGTTAGATGTTTGCGCGCCACTCAGCCGGCGCGGCGTTCCTCGAAGCTCAGCGCGATGAAGCTGGGCATGTGGTCGCCCATACCCACGACCTTGCTGTCTTCGCGGTCGTCGTAGCGATCCTTGCGGTTGCGGCCGCCACGGGTCCGGCGCGGGCGATCTTCGCGCGCAGGCTTTTCCGACTTGGCGGGCTTTTCGCGGGTTTCGGTGGCTTCAACAACGGGCGTTTCGACCACTTCGGCGCGCGGTTCGCGGCGCTTGCGCTTTGGCGGCTCGGGCAGATCCGGGCCGTCGATACGCGGGATATCCTTGGCGATTAGCTTCTCGATGGCGTCGAGATTCTTTTCGTCTACAGGGGCGCAGATCATCATCGCCTTGCCATCGCGTCCGGCCCGACCGGTGCGGCCGATGCGGTGGACATAGTCCTCGGCATGGGAGGGCACGTCGTAGTTAAACACATGGCTCACGGCGGGCACGTCCAGACCACGGGCGGCCACATCCGAGGCCACAAGGAACCGCAGGTTGCCATCGCGGAAACCCTGCAGCGTCGCGGTACGCTGCGACTGATCCAGATCACCATGAATGGCGGCGGCGTCATAGCCGTGCTTCTTCAGCGACTTGGCGACGATATCGACATCGACCTTGCGGTTGCAGAAAACGATGGCGTTGGTGCATTTATCCCCTTCGCCGTCGATCATCGCGCGCAGAAGATCGCGCTTTTCCTTGTGTGCCCGGTCGCGGCGGCTGGGTTTGAACATCAGCACGCCCTGTTCGATGGTCTCGGAGGCGGTGGCCTGACGGGCCACTTCGATGCGTTCCGGGTTCGACAGGAAGGTGTTGGTGATCCGCTCGATCTCGGGCGCCATGGTGGCCGAGAAGAACAGGGTCTGCCGGGTGAAGGGCGTCAGCGAGAAGATGCGTTCGATGTCGGGGATGAACCCCATGTCGAGCATCCGGTCGGCTTCGTCCACCACCATGATCTCGATCCCGGTCA
Organism: Fluviibacterium sp. S390; assembly: GCF_049800695.1. Classification (NCBI taxonomy): domain Bacteria; kingdom Pseudomonadati; phylum Pseudomonadota; class Alphaproteobacteria; order Rhodobacterales; family Paracoccaceae; genus Meridianimarinicoccus; species Fluviibacterium sp. S390. The sequence continues at coordinate 121,471 of NZ_JBNAFN010000009.1, forward strand.
GCAGCAGCTTGCCACGTTCGAAATGATCCAGAAGGCGGCCCGGCGTGGCGATCAGAACGTCAACGCCCTTGTCGATCAGCGTGTCCTGTTCCTTGAACGACACGCCGCCGATCAGCAGCGCCTTGGTCAGCTTCAAGTGGGTCGAATAGGTGTCGAAGTTCTCGGCCACCTGGGCGGCCAGTTCCCGCGTGGGGGCCAGCACAAGGCTGCGCGGCATGCGTGCCCGGGCCCGGCCACGCGCCAGCATCGAGATCATCGGCAGCACGAAGGCCGCAGTCTTGCCGGTGCCGGTCTGGGCGATGCCCAGCACGTCGCGCCGCTCCAACGCGGGCGGAATGGCGCCGGCCTGAATGGGGGTGGGGGTCTCGTATCCGGCCTCGGCGATTGCCTTGAGCACCTTCGGCCCCAGGCTGAGGTCTGTGAATTTCGTCATATGCATCCCAGGGATGGCATCGGGCCACCCGTTTTTTTGTATAGGACGCAATGTTCCGGGCGCCCCAGCAAGCAAGGTTAAAGGCGCCCCGAGGACGCCGTGCCGCGTGGTACCCCAATTCTGGCGAGCGGTCAACTTTATGCGGATTTCAGGGATAGTGTGAGGCTTTCGGGGCTCAGGCCGCCGCACCGGCCCGCCGCGCGCCCCTGCGAAAGCTTGTTCCTTCGCGCTCCGGCCCGTACATCTTTTCCATATTTCATTCCGGGGCATCGTGTAGATGGGTCAAAAAAGCAAGCTCACGCGCGAGGGTCAACGGCTGCAACGTCAGGTGAGCAGTGGTGTCCGGGTCCTGCAAACGGCCCTGATGCGCCCGCTCTGGCCGGTTCTGGCGCGCCGAATGGTGCGCGTGCGTCCCGGCCGTCAGCCCCGCACGGATCGGATCGCACTGGTTCTGATTTATCAGCCCGGTGGCCTGCCGGCGTCGCTGTCCGAAACCTTCGATGCGCTGACACGGCACGGTTATGCGCTGTTCTTTGTGGTGAACGGGGCGCTGCCCGAACCCGACCTCGCGGCGTTGCAGGCGCGGGGCATTGCGGTGATGACTCGACCCAACATCGGCTATGACTTCGGCGGCTACCGGGACGGGATCGCCCACCTGCGCGGCAGCGGCCCGCTGCCCGCGCAATTGCTGGTGATGAATGACACGCTGTGGCTGCCGGCCATGGATGGGCCGGACACGCTGGCGGCCTTTGACGCGCTGGACGCACCCTATGCCGCCCTGTGCAACTTCCCCTATCGCCCCGGCCGCGGACGCAATCCGGCGTTGAGCGGGCAGACTTACGCGGCGTCTTTCCTGTTCCGCGTCTCGCGAGAGGTCCTGGACAGCGCCGCCTTCGCCCGCTTCTGGGCCGGTTACCCGCTGAGCGCAGCAAAGGCGCAGGTGTTGGAACGGGGTGAGGTTGGCTTCAGCAAGGCCATGTCCGACGCCGGGTTCCCGCCGCACTGCCTGCTGGATCACAACGCCATCGCAGCCCGAATCCCGGCCCTACCGCGGCCCGAACTAGAGGATTTCCTGCGCCGCCTGCCGGTTCTGAACGCCCGCCTGCGCCCGGCCCATGGCGGGCTGATGCAGCAGCTGGCGGCGGGTACGGCCGATGACAGCGACCTGCGGGCCTTTGCCCGGACGCTGGTGGCGGCGCTGAACCCCTGGGACAGTCACGCCTACTACGGCTTGTTTCGGGGGGATGTGAATTTCATCAAGAAGGCCAACCTGAAGCATCCGGCGAACGCGCGGCGACTTCTGGATATGGCCGCCGCCGATGGGCTGGCCCTGCGCCCCTGTGTCCGGGATGAGCTTGGCGCCATCGCGGCGCGCGCAGAACCGGGCGTCTGACCGCCGCCCCGCCTGTCAGACCATCATTTCCTTGGTCGCGCTGAGGGTCAGCTCGGGATAGTCCCGCTCGATCCGATCGATGTCCCATTGCAACCGGGTCAGATACACGTGGTCTCCGTCGTTGTCGGTGGCCATGTGCCCCTTGTTGGTCGAGATGAACTTGTCGAGCGCCGCCTGCGGCCCCAACACCCAGCGGGCCGAGGTGAACTGCGAGCCTTCGAAACGCACCGGAAGCCCGTATTCCAGCTCGATCCGGCTGGCCAGAACCTCGAATTGCAACGCGCCGACGACGCCGACGATGAAGCCCGAGCCGATCATCGGCTTGAATATCTTGGCGGCCCCTTCCTCGGCGAATTGCATCAGTGCCTTGTCCAGATGCTTGGCCTTCAGCGGGTCCAGCGCCCGCACCGATTGCAGCAATTCCGGCGCAAAGGACGGGATGCCGGTGACACGCAGCGCTTCACCCTCGGTCAGCGTATCGCCGATGCGCAATTGCCCGTGGTTCGGGATGCCGATGATGTCGCCGGCCCAGGCCTCTTCGGCCAGTTCCCGGTCGGACGCCAAAAACATCACCGGGTTCGAGATCGCCATGGGCTTCTTGCTGCGCACATGGGTCAGCTTCATGCCGCGCTTGAAGTGGCCCGAGGCCATGCGCAGGAAGGCCACCCGGTCGCGGTGCTTTGGGTCCATGTTGGCCTGCACCTTGAAGACAAAGCCGGTGACCTTCTTCTCATCGGGCGAGATCTGGCGCGGTTGCGCCGACTGCGGCTGCGGCTCGGGGCCGTAGCTGGCGATCCCGTCCATCAGTTCCTTGACCCCGAACGAGTTGATCGCCGAGCCGAACCAGATCGGCGACATGGTGCCATCCATGATCGCCTGCGGATCGAGGCGCGGCAGCAGTTCGCGCGCCATCTCGACCTCCTCGCGCAACTGCTCCAGCTGACCTGCCGGGATGTGCTGCTCCAGCAGCGGATCGTCCAGCCCGTTGATCTCGATGCTCTCGGCGACCTTGTTGCGGTCGGCGCGATCCATCAGTTCCAGCCGGTCGTTGATCAGGTCGTAACAGCCCAGGAAATCCCGGCCCATGCCGATGGGCCAGCTGGCGGGCGTCACGTCGATGGCCAGGTTTTCCTGGATCTCGTCGACGATATCGAAAGTGTCGCGGCTTTCGCGGTCCATCTTGTTGCAGAAGGTCAGGATCGGCAGGTCGCGCAACCGACAGACCTCGAACAGCTTGCGGGTCTGGCTTTCCACCCCCTTGGCGCCATCGATCACCATGATCGCCGCATCCACAGCCGTCAGGGTGCGATAAGTGTCCTCGGAGAAATCCGAGTGGCCCGGCGTGTCCACCAGGTTGAACCGATAGGTCTTGAAATCAAAGGACATGGCCGAGGCCGAGACCGAAATGCCCCGATCCTGCTCCATCTTCATGAAGTCCGACCGGGTGCGCCGTGCCTCCCCCTTGGCCCGCACCTGGCCGGCCATCTGGATGGCGCCGCCATAAAGCAGGAATTTCTCGGTCAGCGTGGTTTTCCCCGCATCCGGATGCGAGATGATCGCGAAGGTACGGCGCCGCGCCACTTCGGGCGGCAGGTCTGGGGCATTTTGAGATCGGTCCAACATGGGCGCGATATAGCGAGGCTCGCAGGGCGGGGCAATCAGCAGCGGTTGCCAGCGCCATGAAAAACGCTGCCACCGCGCGCAGCAGCCCGAAACCGGTATCCGCCAAACCCCGGTGCATTCATTCAAAGGGGGGAAGGGTGCCACGGCCACCAGATTTCTTCTTGGCAAAAATACTCAAAAAAAAAGCACCACGCAGTGGTGCCTTCCCCAACCGCCTGCGTTGTCGTCCGGATCCCGCGACCCGTTGCACACCTCAACGGCCCGCGTCTACGATCCCACACGGGGCAGGGAGAGCGACCGGATGAAGACGGTGTTGATTGCCAATCGCAAGGGCGGCTGCGGCAAGACGACGGTGGCCATTACCCTGGCCGCGGCGCTGGCCAATGGCGGCGCGCGGGTGGCGCTTGCGGACGCCGATCCGCAGAAATCGGCGACACGATGGCTGAAACGCCGACCGCCCGAGGCCGCCCCGGTCACCCGGCTGAACTGGAGTGCCGCGAAATCGGTTGGAACGGCCCCGAAAAAGACGGACTGGCTGATCGTCGATGCACCCGGTGCGATGCAGGGGGACGGGGCGCAGGCCCTGGTGGCAGAAGCCCATTTGGTGCTGATCCCGGTGCAGCCGTCGCTGTTTGACGCCGACAGCACCCGGCGGTTTCTCGACAAGCTGGCAGAGGTCAAGCGCATCCGGAAGGGAAAGGTGCGAATCAGCCTCGTGGCGATGCGGTTGCGGCCCAGAACCCGCGCGGCGGTGCGACTGGACGCCTTCTTCCAGACCCTTGGCGTGACCCCGCTGGCCCGCATCGGCGAACGGGCCGCCTATGGTGATCTGGCCGAAGCGGGGTTGAGCATCTTCGACATGCCGCAAGCGGTCTACAAGCCTCTGCAGATGCAATGGCAGCCCATCCTGGAGGCGCTGGAATGACCCGTGCCGGGGCCTTCACACAAACGTGAGTCTAATATCTTGAAATTGTCCCGACGCAACGTCATGCTTGGGAACACATCATGAACATCAGGGAGGGATTGCAGATGGATATGAATGACGTTGCCAGAGAACTTGTGGCCGGCTGCCGCGAAGGCCGCGCGGCTGAAAACCTGGACAAGCTTTACGCTCCCGACGCGGTTTCGGTCGAGGCCATGGACAATGGCAACGGGCGCGAAGCGGTCGGAGTCGAGGCGATCCGTGGCAAGCACGCCTGGTGGACCGAGAATTTCGAGGTCCATGGCGGCTCGGTCAGCGATCCCATGCCGCACGGCGACAACAAGTTCGCGGTGATCTTCGAAATGGATGCCACCATGAAAGCCACCGGAGAGCGCAACGAAATGAAGGAAGTGGCTGTCTACACGGTGACCGACGGCAAGATCTCGCACGAAGAGTTTTACTACGGCAGTTGATCGTCATCCGTCGGGCGGGGCTTTCAGCACGCAGCCCGACGGGGATCCTTTTATAGGCCGAGCTTGCGTTTCAGCCGGCTGAGGGCCGATTTCTTCTTTTTCTTCTTGGCGGGCGCCGGTTCGGTCGGCGCAGTTGCCATCCTTGCGCGCAAGGTTTCCCCGCCTTCGAACGGGTTCGGGAAAGCGGCCCGCAGGTCCGGTGACACCCGATAGGCCGTGCGATGCCGCGGCGGGATTTCCACGCCGTCCGCGTAAAGCCCCAGCCCCCAGGGGGCTGACATTTCGGGCCGCGCCTGATCTGCCGCCAGGCGGTTGGCATAGTCCTCTGACAAGGCATCCAGCACCTCGATCTCGGCGCACCACTGGGCTGATTGCGCGTCATAAAGGCCGCGCACGTAACTGCCCTTCTTCAGAAATCCCGAGAAATGGATGAAATCCAGCGGCTCGCCATCCACCAGCACGGTGCCATCCTCGCCACGGGTCAGCTTGCGCTGGAACGTGTTCCACCGGGCCACGTTGTAGGTCGGCCGCCGCAGCACCCGGACGCTGTCGAAGTAGACCGGCACCAGGTCGATCCATTTCTGATCGGTAAACAGGTGCCGCGATTCATCGATCAGGCAGAAGTTACGCAAACGGTGGCGCCACCAGCGAGCGAACTGGCGGCCCTCTTCGTCGTTGCGCACCCCGAAGAAGCCCAGGTTGAACGCCCCGACCTTGAGAAGGCTCAACTCGAAGAACACCCAGGGGTCCTCTTCATGGGGCAGGCAGGCGTGCGGGGTCAGGGTGATGGAGTTCTCTGACAGGCTTTGCCGGATCTCGGTGCAGGGGGAATGCACTTCGCAGTCAGGATCGAAGAACAGAACGCCATCGCAATCGTCGCGCTCCAGCAGCGCGTGCAGGACGAAGGGCTTCGACGCGGTCGCCATCTCCATGACCGTGTGCTGGAAGATCCATTGTTCCAGATCCGGGATCTGCGGGCGCAGGTCTTCCAGCGTCCAGTATTCGTCGAAGCCTTCCTGGGTCGCGTCAAACCCCTCGGGTGCGGCGTCTGTCAGGCAGAAGACAAGCCGCACGTCGGGCATGTGCCTGCGGACAGACTGCGCCAGGATACGGGCGTTCGGGAAATAGTTCAGGGCGCAGGTTGTAAAGACATAGATCACCGGTTTGTCACCTTCTCGACGAAGTCGCGGTATTTTTTCTTGCGCATGAAGTAGAGGCTGAATGGCGGCCGGGAGATCTTCTCGGCCACCGCCTTGGCGCCTTTCAGAACGCTCAAGTCGCCGATCGGCGATTTGTAGATTTCAGCCAATTGCACGTCCGCCATGCCGGCGCGGGTCTTCAGGCCGGTGGGATCATGCACCAGTGCCGAGGCGATCTCTTCGCGCGGATGCCCTTGCGCGGTGGCCCAATCGGCGTCCTCCAGCTTTTGCCAGATGTCCAGAACCGGGGCGATCAGGGTGCTGTCGCACACCGGCAGAACAGGTTCTTTCTTCGACAGGGCCGTGTGGTCGATGGTCGTGGTCGCCGTATCGGCTCCCAGCGACAGGCCCAGCCGGTCTTCGGCCACCTGAAGCGGGTTGATGCCCGCCAGAATGTGATGATGGCCCAGCACGACGCAATCGTCGGGATATTCGGCCAGAAGATCCAGCAGGTGCAGGTTGTGTTCGATCCACAGCTTCAGCGCCAGGTCGGGATCATGGTAGAACCGCCGCGCGATGTTGTCGGTGTTGTGGCTGCGCGCCATCCACAGGGCAGACCGGCGGTTCAGCGACTGCGAGGTTGCCACCGGGTGCCGGTAGACGACAAGGAATTTCAGGCCGGGAACTTCGGCCCGCCACTGGCGCATGAACCGGCACATGCGGGGATCCTTGACCGCCCAGACCGGCTCCTTGGCGTCGCGCGCCGCGCAATAGTCGCGCGCCCATTGCGCCTCTTCCGGGGTGAAGTCGATCGGGCCGTCGGGAACACGGGCCCAATCCGCATCGTTGCGGGCCAGGATGGCATCGTGAAACCGCACAACGGGCCAGTCTTCAAAATGACCGAAGCGGTTGAATTCATTTGCCCCGATCAGGTCGTCGCCCAGCGACAAGCCGCAATTGGCCAGTTGCTGCGCAACCGAGGAAGTTCCGCTTCGGTGAAATCCGGCGACGATCAGACCTGTCATGAAATATCGGGATGCCTTTGTTGGAACATGGGGCCGTTCTGGCGGGTATCCCGACAAGTTACCCACTTTCCCAAATTGCGTAAACACGATACTCAGCAGAGGTGGGAATTGCGAGCCAATGCCGCAGTGCGGTCCTGGGCCGTATCTGACAAGATGCTGAAAACGTGTCAAAAACATGACGATCGGATGTGCCGTGGAAGAGCTGGACACCAGGCAGGATTTGCAAGCCAAAGGCACCGCGCCCAGCCTGGCCTTTTCCTGTGTCGTGGATCGCAATCCGGTGATCGAACGGTCGGCGCTGATCTGGGTCACCTGTTTGCTGGACCTTGAAAACATCGCGCCCGAGAGAATTTTCGTCCACACGGTCGAGACCGATCTGGATGTCCTGCCGCAGCTTGCGGCGCGCGGGGTCAACATCGTCCCGGTGGCGCGTTTCGGTGATGGCAAGTACTGCAACAAGCTGGTGCAGCCGCTCAGCCCGGCGGACTTCGGCGCCGACATCCTCGTGATGAACGACTGCGATATTGCTGCCACGGGGCGGTTCGGCGCAGCTCTTGCGGCCGAAGCGGTGCAGGCCCGGCAGGTCAGCGGGCGTTTTGCCCTGGGCAAGACCGCCGATTTCCCCAACCCGCCGCTGGACAAGATCCGCGCCCTGATGGAGGCGTTCAAGGTCGCCCCGCCCGAGGCGCTGGCGCATGACTCGCTGTTTCATCACGCGCTGCCGCTGGGGTACTTCAATGGCGGGCTGTATGCCCTGCCGGTGGCCCTCTGTGCAGAGTTCGGCGCGGCCTGGCAGGACTGGGCGCTGCGTCTTTTGGGCGATCCGCGCACGGCAAAAATCCTTGAGCAACACGCGCATCATGTGGACCAGATTTCCTTTTACCTGGCCCTGCGCGATCTGAAGCTGCATGCCCATTGCCTGGACGAGCGGTTCAATTTTCCCACCCATTTTCTGCATCCGGAAAGCCGGAATGCCAGCGTCGAACCGGCGCTGGCGATCCATTTCCACAACAATCTCGACGACAAGGGTCTGCTTGGCCTCAGTGGAATCCGGGCCATCGACAGGGATGTGATGCGGGTGAACGCCCGGCTGTCCGCGCTCGGGCTGGAAACGGACTGGGACCCGGGGGAAGACAAGCGCTTCCGTTCGTGGCGGTCGCTGGAGACAGGGGTTTCGATGACCACAAGGAACGCGCCACAATTGAAAACGCTGTTGCAGGCAGCGGGGATCGAAACCGCCGAGACCGTGACGGATGTCTGTTGCGGATCGGCGGCGCATCTGGAGGGCCTGACCCCGCGCAGCTATCGCGGGTTCGACCGGCGCGCCCGGATGGTCGAGGTCGCCGGACAGCGCCTGCCAGAGGCCCGTTTCACCACGGGCGCCGCGGATGCGCCAGGGGATCTGGTGCTGTGCCTGGACTTCGCCGAATACGCAGCAGGGTTCGACGCGCCGGATCAGGCGGTGCGGATGCTGGCGGAGCTGACCGGCGACAAACTGTTGCTGTTGGGCGAGCCGCGTTCGTCGGATCAAGGCGATCTGGCGGATCTGTTGCGCCGTGACGGGCTGTTTCGCGATGTCCTGCATCTTGGCCAGTATACCGGCCGCCCCGTGTACCTGGCGCTGAAACGCGCCGGGCTGCCGGAATCCGACCTGCTGGACCTGTCGCGGCCCGAGGCCACACGCCTGCTGCACTATCTGCACGGGGACAGGGCGACCATTCCGGCGCGGTTCGGGGCCGAACTGGACGCTCTTTCGCGGTTGCCATCGTGCCTTGATGCCGCGCGTGTCGCGGTGGTCGGCGGCGGTCCGGATTGTGCGTTTACCATGGCCGTTGCCTTGCGCGGCGCAACGCTTGTTTCAGCCGCGAACCTTGTCCTGACCGCGGACAGTGCCGCATCCAAGCGGGCCGTCGCCAAGCTCAAGCCGGTAGACTTCCTGTTCGTGTTCTCCGGTTTTGGCGATGACGAACAGACGGGCACGGGCTTGCAACAGGTTGCGCGCAATCTGGTGCCGGGTGGACGGGGGATTGTTCTGGCTGCAACTGCAAAACGGTCCGATGCCCTGCAGCCGGGCAGCGAGGGGGCCGAAACGGGGGCCAAGGTGATCCGCCTGCTGGAAAAGCAGAACCTTGTCCTGACCCATGAGGCGCGGGTGCCCACGCCCTTCGGCACCGAGTTGGACGGGCTGGTGATCGAGGTGCTGAAGCCCCGCGATGGCACGGTCAGCAAGGCCAGAAAATCCCGCACGCCGAAGTTCCTGCGCGATTTCGAACGCAACCTGCGCCATCGGATCAAGGGAAAGAAACCCAAGTCATGACGGATACCCCGCTTCCGGTCACGCTCCGGTTCGAGATCACGCAGGGGGCCGGTGATCTCTATCTGGCCACCGTCAGCATCACGGCCTTGCGCCGGTTTCTGACAGGATCCGTGACCCGGATCGAAGTGGTGATCCCCGATCCCGCCTTGCGGGAGGATGCGCAGAAAAACTGGCCTCTGGCCAAGGACGCGCAAGTGAAGTTGGTCGCGGACGCGACCGCCGCTGCCGATGCCGGCGGGATCACCATATCTGGGGCGCCCATCGTGATGCTGACCCGCCCGGTGACGCTGGATGCGGGTTTCGTGATTGAAGGGGGCGGACGCCGTCTGGTCTGCGACGTGGCGGGCACGGGGCAGGGGGATATTCCGGACGGTGTGCAGTCCCTGCCGCAACTGCTGGGCCCTTCGGGTCAGATTCAACCGGCGCAGTTTCCCGATCTCGACGCGCAGGAGATTGCCGATCTGAGCGCCGAGATCCGGCGCTTGCATCACAACGGGTATTTCTGGGACTACCGGTATCGGACCAATCCCGAACTGGGCAGTGGCGTCGGCTCGCGCGGTGTGTTTCAAAGCATCAAGCGCGAGCTTCTGAACCGCAACGTGGTCGCACCGGGCCTGTCGGTGGTGGATATCGGCTGCGGCGATCTTGAGGTCGTCCGCCAGCTGAACTTCAGCCGCTATATCGGGGTGGACGAGGCGCCGCGTGCGCTTGAACTGGGGCGGGAAAAGCGCCCGGACTGGGAGTTTCGGCAGGCGCCGCTGGATGTCTCCGGCGGATCCGTGGCCGAGGCTGCCCTGTGTTTCGAGGTTCTGATCCACGCGCCCTCGGCGCAAGCCGCCGAGAAACTGATCGACACGCTGGCCCGCGCCGCCAGCAAGCGGATCGTGATTTCGGGCTACGACCACCCGGTGCCGCAAAGCCCCATCGTCTATTTCCATGCCCCGCTGAAAGACATGTTGGGCGCGCTGGAAGGCTGGAAAGCCCCGGTGCTGATCGCCCGCTATGAGAACCTGTCGGTCTATGTGGTGGATCGTGACGACAGCGGCCTGCCGCCGCCGGTTCCCTTCGAGCCCCGCGAGTTGGAGCCCTTCACCTGGGATATGCTGGGTGCGCTGGGGAACAAGCTGGACGGTCTGACCGCGCAGGTTTCGCGTCTTGCTGCGACGGCGCATGCGGCGCAGGCGCCGGCCGCTTCGAATGACGGCGGGACGGGTCAACCAACCGATGCCACGGCCCGAAACCTGAACATGCCTGCGCTGAGGCAAGGTCAGCCGCTGATATCCGTCATCGTGAGTTGCTACAACGAGGCCGCATTCGTCGAGCGGTTGATCGACTCGCTTCGCGCCCAGACCGAGCCCAATTTCGAAGTGCTGTTTCTGGATGACGGATCGCAAGACGAAACCGTCAGCATCATTACATCCCACTGTCGGAAAGATCCCCGGCTGAAGGTGTCTCAGGATGGGCGCAATCTGGGGCCATCCGCACGCCGAAACCAGGGGCTGGATGCGGCGCAGGGGCGCTATGTCTATTTCGCCGATGGCGACGACTACGTCGAAGAAACCGCGCTGGAACGGCTGCTGAACCTGCTGTTGGAAACCGATGCCGAGGTGTCGCGCGGCGCACATTTGTTCTGCACGCCCGACGGTCACAGCCAGATCAACCAGATGGACCAGTACCACCAGCCCGAGGTGTATAGCGTCAGCTATGCCCAGATGCCCAGTCTGGTCTTTCTGTACTCTGCCGCCAACACACTCATCGACCGCCACCTTCTTGTGCGCCACGACCTGCGGTTCGACAGTTCCCTGCGGCTGGGCGAGGACCGGCTGTTCCTGCAACAGGTGTTCGCGGTGGCGCGCGGCATCTCGCTGACCAAGGACATCACCTATCGCTGGATCCGCCAGGCCGAGGGCGGGGCGCATCTGTCGTTCTCGCGCTCGGTCGAGGAACGTCTGGCCTCGGTGCAGGGCTATCTGAGCGGGATCGCCGCCCTGGAGGGCGCAGGGCCGCGCCATCTGGCCTATTCGCAAGCCGCGATGTTCTGGGAACTTTACATCCGCCTGATCGAAACCCCGGATTTGGACGCCCTGACCCCCGAAGCGCGCCAGACCCTTGCAGGGATCGCCGGGACACTGGATTTCTCCGAAGATCTGCTGGGCGACCGCTGCATCAAGGGCTGGGCCGAGCGCCGGGAACCCCGCGCGCGGGAGGTCTATCGGAAATTGCGGCGCAACGGCGGGTTCTGACGGCGGTTGTTGCCGCCGCCGCCGCCCGCGCCAACCCAGCAGCCCAAGCGCCGTCAACAGACCTAGACCGGCACCGGGCAGGGGCACCGCCGTCGATCCGCCGCCGAACAGATTGCGGGTGCGGGGATTGGAATAGGTTTGATCCAGCCCAAGAAAGCCGCGGGTCCGCAGACTTCAGTCCCGGCAGGCCACGCCATCCTTGTCGTTGTCCTGCCCGCCACCGATTTGGGGGCGGTGGCTACCCCTGCCCGGGGCAATCGGGGTCAGCTGTGTGTTGCACCGCTGCGCAGGGCTGCTACCTGTAGGGCGACATCATGAAGGAGTGCGACACCATGGATCTGGGAATTGCGGGCAAACGGGCACTGGTCACGGCAAGCTCGAAAGGGCTGGGGCGCGGCTGTGCCGAGGCGCTGGCCGCGGCCGGCGTGAACCTGGTGCTGAACGCGCGCGGCGCCGAAGCGCTGGAGGCCACGGCAGCGGCGATCCGCGCGGCCCATGGCGTCGAGGTCATCGCGGTGGCCGCCGACATCACCGACGAAGCGGGCCGCGCCGAGGTTCTGGACGTGGCCGGGCAGATTGACATCCTTGTGACCAATGCCGGGGGGCCGCCGCCGGGCCTGTGGTCGGACTGGACCCGCGATGATTTCATTGCCGCCGTGGATGCCAACATGCTGGCGCCCATCGCACTGATGCAAGCCGCCCTGCCGGGCATGATCGATCGGGGCTGGGGCCGGGTGGTCAACATCACCTCCGGTTCGGTCAAGGCGCCGATCCCGCAGCTGGGCCTGTCCAACACCGCGCGCGCCGGGCTGACTGGATTCGTGGCGGGCACCGCGCGGCAGGTCGCCCAGCACGGGGTGACGATCAACAACATGCTGCCGGGCATCCACGCCACCGACCGCGCGCAATCGCTGGACAGCGGGGTCAGCAAGGCCGAAGGCATCGACATGGAGGCCGCCCGCAAGAAACGCGAGGCGACCATCCCGGCGCGCAGGTATGGCACCGCCGGTGAATTCGGCGCCATGTGCGCCTTCCTGTGCTCGCAGCATTCCGGGTTCATCGTCGGCCAGAACATCGTGCTGGACGGCGGCGCAATCAACGCCACCATCTGACGGCGGCCTCGCGTCCCTGAAACAGCCCCGCGGCGCGGCAATGCGGCGGGGTTGCGAAGGGGAAGGCGGGGTGCTAGCCGAAGGGCTCTTGAGGGTTTTGATCGGATTTCGCATCCATGACAGCAGTGCATCAAAGGCTTGAAGCCGAGGGGCTGTATCGCCGGTTCGCGGGCCGCGCGGTGGTCAATGATGTCTCGCTGAGCCTGAATGCCGGTGAGATTCTGTGCCTGCTGGGGCCGTCGGGCTGCGGCAAGTCAACCACCCTGCGGATGCTGGCCGGTGTCGAGACGCCCGAGCGCGGGGTGATCCGCGTCGACGGGGTCGAGGTCGAGGGGCCGCTGGTCTCGGTGCCGCCCGAGGGGCGGTCGGTCGGGCTGATGTTTCAGGATTTCGCGCTGTTCCCGCATTTGTCCGTGGCCGCCAACGTGGCCTTCGGGCTGCGCGGCAGCAGGGATGACAAGCACGCCCGCGTCAAGGAACTGCTGGACCGGGTGCATCTGGCGCAGCACATCGACAGCTATCCGCACGAGTTGTCGGGCGGCGAGCAGCAGCGGGTGGCGCTGGCCCGCGCGCTGGCGCCCCGGCCGCTGGTGATGCTGATGGACGAGCCGTTCTCGGGGCTGGACAACCGGCTGCGCGACGGCATCCGCGACGAAACCCTGGCGCTGCTGAAGGAAGAAGGCACCGCGGTGGTCATGGTGACCCACGAGCCGGAAGAGGCCATGCGCATGGCCGACCGCATCGCGCTGATGCGCGACGGGCGGATCGTGCAGCAGGGGGTGCCCTACAACCTGTACAACGCCCCGGTGGACAAGGCCGCGGCGGCGTTCTTTTCCGATGTCAACGTGATCCGGGGCACGGTGACGGGCGGGCTGACCCGTACCGCCTTTGGCGAGTTCCTCGCCCCCGGGCATGCCGATGGCTCGAAAGTGGAAATCATCATCCGTCCGCAGCACCTGAAGCTGGACTTCGACCGCAACGGGCACGGGCCGGCGCCGACCCCGGTCAATGGCGTTCCGGCGCGCGGATCGGTGGTGCGGGCGCGCTATCTGGGCCGCGAAAGCCTTGTGGAATTCGAGATGGAATTCGATGGCACCCATCTGTCGGCGGTGGTGCCGGGGGTGTTCCTGCCCAATGCCGGCACGCCGCTGTGGCTGATGATGCGCCGCGATCGCTGTCACGTCTTCCCGGCCCACGCGGAGAGCTGACCCGAAAGGGGGGCTCCCGCCCTCTGCCCCGGCACAGCCGGGGCGCCGGTTGGGCCCGGCGCGGCTGCGCCGCGCGGGCGTGATCCGGGGCAGGGGGTGGCCTTGGATGGCGGCTGTCATGACAGTGCTGAGAGGCGTTTCAGGGCCAAGTCTGCCCTGAAAGCGCCGGTTCAAGGGTGAGGGCCGCCAGAGCCGCCTCAAGGCCAGGCCGCGCGTTGCGCGGGCGCCTGCGGCGCGCCTTGACCCGGCTCTGCCGTCCGCGCCCTGCGACATCGTGATGGGAAAAGCCCTTGCGGGGGGTTTTGGGGCTTTGATCCCGTGCCTATCTTATTTAGACACGATCCATCACAAGAAGGGCGCCCGAAACGACCGGGTGCCAAGGGAGACTGACAAATGCTGAACAATATCGGCCTGCCCGGCCTGCTGCTGATTGCCGTCGTGGTACTGGTCCTGTTCGGACGCGGCAAGATCTCGTCCCTGATGGGCGAAGTCGGCAAGGGCATCACCGCCTTCAAGCGCGGCGTGAAAGATGGCTCGGAAGAGATCGAGAACGCGGATGACACCGTGGCCCGCGACATCACCCCCGAGACGGAAAAAGACAAGGTCTGAGGGCCGGTGGCCCGAGCGGGACGTGTGACGCATGTTTGACATCGGCTGGACCGAGCTATTGGTTGTCGGGATCGTGGCGCTGATCGTGGTGGGGCCCAAGGATCTGCCGATCCTGTTCCGCCGCATGGGCGAATTCACCGGCAAGGCCAAGGCCATGGCGCGCGAGTTTTCCCGCGCGATGGATGACGCTGCCGATCAGGCCGGGGTCAAGGATATCCAGACCAGCCTGAAGGCCGCGACCAACCCCAAGCAATTCGGACTGGACGCGATCAACAAGGCGGCCAAGGATCTGGAGCTTCCCGACGACCCGTTGGCGGACACGCCGGCCGCAAAGTCGTCTGGCGCGAAGAAGCCCGCCGCGACCGGAACGCCCAAGACGCCGCCCGCGGACACCGCGACCCCCCCCGAAGAAACGCCTGCGGTTGCTGCGGCCGATGAGACGACGGACACCAAACCCGCATGACAGACGACCAGATCGAAGACACCTCGGCCCCGCTGATCGAACATCTTGCGGAGCTGCGCACACGGCTGATCCGCTCGGTCATCGCGTTTCTCGTGGGCATGGTCCTGTGCTTCATCGTGGCAGAGCCGCTGCTTGAATTCCTGTCCGAACCCATCGCCGATGTGCTGCGCGCCCGAGGCGAGGATCCCCGGCTGATCTTTACCGCGCCGCAGGAAAAGTTCTTTGTCTTGATCCGGATCTCGCTGATCGGCGGCTTTGCCCTGTCGTTCCCGGTCATCGCCCACCAGCTGTGGCGATTCGTGGCACCGGGGCTGTACCGGTCCGAAAAGGACGCCTTCCTGCCGTTCATGATCGCCTCGCCGGTGCTGTTCCTGCTGGGCGCGGCCTTTGCCCATTACGTGGTCACCCCGCTGGCGATGAACTTCTTCATCGGGTTTTCCGACGCCATTCCGGCGCTGGCCAATCTGGTGGCGGGTCAGGGCGATTTCTCGGCGCCCGACCCGAACGAAGAACTGAAGACCGTCTTCCTGGGCTCGGTGCGTGAAAGCCTCGACCTGTCGCTGAAGTTCATCTTCGCCTTCGGCCTGTGCTTCCAACTGCCGGTGCTGTTGACAC
The DNA here is from genome assembly GCF_049800695.1 of Fluviibacterium sp. S390. Classification (NCBI taxonomy): domain Bacteria; kingdom Pseudomonadati; phylum Pseudomonadota; class Alphaproteobacteria; order Rhodobacterales; family Paracoccaceae; genus Meridianimarinicoccus; species Fluviibacterium sp. S390. The sequence continues at coordinate 137,046 of NZ_JBNAFN010000009.1, forward strand.
TGATGGGCAAGGCCGGGCTGGTTTCGGCGCGCGGCCTGAAGGACATGCGCAAATACGCGGTTGTGGGCATCCTGGTGCTGGCAGCCTTGGTCACGCCGCCCGATGTCATCACCCAGGTGATCCTGTTCACGGTGGTCTACGGGCTGTACGAGATCTCGATCCAACTGGTCAAACACGTCGAGAAACGCCGCGAGGCGGACTTGCGGGCGCAGGGCCTGTGGGACGACGAGGACGACGCCGACGCAGCCCCGGAAGACGGCGCGCGGTCATGAGCAAGAAGGCCGCGCTGACCCGCATCGCCGCCGCGCTGGAGCGGATGAGCCCGCCGCCGGGGGCTGTGCCCGACCTGTCCGCCGAGGCTTTCGTCTGGCACGTGGCGCCAGACCGGCTGGTGCCGGTCGCCAAGGTCGCCCGCGTGGCGCTGCCGCTGCTGCAGGGCATCGACCGGTCGCGCGACACCCTGCTGGCCAACACCCTGCAATTCGCCCGCGGCCTGCCCGCCAACAACGCGCTGCTCTGGGGCGCGCGGGGGATGGGGAAATCCTCGCTGGTCAAGGCGGTCCATGCCGAGGTGCGCACCCAGGGCCATGACCTGAAGATCGTCGAGGTCCAGCGCGAGGATCTGCCCAGCATCACCCGTCTTATGGCGATCCTGCGCGGCTCGGACGCGCGCTTCGTGCTGTTCTGCGATGACCTGTCGTTCAGCCATGATGACGAGCATTACAAGAGCCTGAAAGCGGTGCTGGATGGCGGGATCGAGGGGCGGCCGTCGAACGTGGTGTTCTATGCCACCTCGAACCGGCGCCACCTGATGCCGCGCGACATGATCGAGAACGAACGCTCGTCGGCGATCAATCCCAGCGAGGCTACCGAGGAAAAGGTCTCGCTGTCTGATCGCTTCGGCCTGTGGCTGGGGTTCCACCCGTGCAGCCAGGACGAATACCTGTCCATGATCCGGGGCTATTGCGATGCTTTTGGCATTGCTATCGACGACGACACGCTGCGGGCCGAGGCCATCGAATGGCAAGCCACGCGCGGCGCGCGCTCGGGCCGGGTGGCCTGGCAATTCGTCACCGATCTGGCGGGTCGCAAGGGCGTGGCGCTGACCTGCGGGCGACGGCTCAGGCCGCGCCGGACAGATGCTGCCACAGGATCGTCGTGCCGATAGCAACAAGGGCGACCCCGCCCAGGGTTTCGGCGATGCGTCCGAACCGCGCGCCGATCAACCGGCCTAGAAGCACCCCCGTCGAACTCATCACCATGGTGGTCGCGCCGATCGCGAGGGCGATCCAAAGGATGTTCACCTGCAGAAACGAGAGCGAGACCCCGACCGCCATCGCGTCGACCGAGGTGCCCATCGCGGTCACCACCGTCGCCCAGACGGACCGGATTCGCGGGGTGTGTTCGGTGTCGCGCCAGGCTTGCAGCGCCATATGCGCGCCGACCCCGGCCAGCAGGAGGAAGGCGATCCAGTGATCGATCACAGCGATGTGCCGGGCTGCCGCCATGCCTGCCGCCCAGCCGATCAGCGGGGTGAGCGCCTCGACCAGGCCGAAGATCACCCCGGTCCGCAGGGTCATTGCGAAACTGGGACGCGGCTCGGATGTGCCCTGTCCCAGCGAAGCGACGAAAGCATCCATGGACATAGAGACGGCAAGCACGCCGATGGCAGTCGGGGACATGTAACGGTTCCTCGGGGCTGATCCGGGCGTTGGATGGACTCCGCCCGCAGAGCCATTACGCCACAGTCTCGCGAAATCCCATGGATCAGGCGCGCCACGCGGTCTCTCCGCGAGCATGTTGACGCGCCTCCGCCGTGGTGGCGGACGCTACTCCCCGATGCGCGCTGTATCTCGCGGCGTTCTGGAAATGTCAAATAAAAACATCACCTTAGAATGAAACGCAGTCGCAGGTTCGCGCACTGGCTGAAACCGGGAGCAGCCGTCAACTGTCCCATGGTGCTGCGTCGGCGTGCCTCTGGCGCGGCACCTGCCCGGCGCCGCGAGGACTCAATTGGACAGATACGGCACCGGATCGACGCTTTCGAAGCCCTTGCGCACCTCGAAATGCAGGAAGGGCTGGTCGCCGTCGCGGACCTTGGCGATCTTCTGGCCGCGGGTCACGCGGGTGCCCTTTTCCACCACGATGTCATCGACATTGGCATAGACCGTCAGCAGGTTGCTGTCGTGGCGCAACACCAGGATCGGCACCTCGTCGGTGTCGCGGGTGATGGCGGCCACGGTGCCCGCATCGGCGGCCCGCACCGAGGCGCCGGCGGCGGTGCCGAAATCCAGCCCTTCGTTCTTGCCCGGAGCATAGCCTCGGATGATCCGCCCGGTCACCGGTTGCAGAAGTGCGGCGGTGTCCGAGGCCGAGGTCTGCTGCTGCGCTGCCGGGGCCGGGGTGCTGTCCACACTGCTGGTGGCAATCGGGGCGCTGGCCACCGGGGCCAGGTCCTTTTCGGGCTGCGGGGTCGCGGCACTGGGCGGCACCGGGGTGGGGCTGCCGCTGCCGGGGGTGGCCACGGCATTGGCCTCAGGCTGCGGCGCCGGGCCGGTGGCGGGCGGGATCAGCAGGATCTGCCCGACGCGCACCGTCAGGTTCGAATCCAGCCCGTTCCAGTCCGACAGCGCCTGCGCCGACACATTGTAGCTGCGGGCGATCGAGAAGGCGGTTTCGCCCGCAACCACCGTGTGGCGGCGCGGTTCCGGACCGGCGGCGGTGATCGAGGAACTTTGCGCCGCCGGTTTGCCCTCGGCCCGGTCCAGCGCGGAACCGGCCAGCGTGGCCACATCGACGCTGCCAGATGCGCTTTCGGGCACACGGCTGGACAGGATCACGATCTCGCCCGGATCAAGCTCGGCGGTCTCGGGCAGGCCGTTCTTGCGGGCCAGCGCCGTGGCATCCAGCCCCAGACGCTGGGCGATGCTGGCGACCGTGTCGCCATTGCGGGCCACGGCGACCTGATAGCCGGGATAAGAGATGACGCCGCGCGCATCGGGCGCCGGGCGTGGCGCGGTTGGCGTCGTGGCCGAACCGTTGTTCAGAACGTCGCCGGCGCCGGGCACCGACAGGGTGCTGCAAGCGCCAAGTCCCGCGCACAGCAGCAGCGTGGCGGTCAATCGCGTGAAGTGTCGGGCCGTGGTGACCTTGATCATGCTCGTATCCTCTGGAACCGCCCCGTTCTGGTGCGGGCGCGTTCAGTCTTCACCAAGTCCTTCGACCAGCGGCACGAACCGCACCGGGCCAAGTTCGTCGTACTCAAGACCCTCGGGGGTGCGGGTCACCTTGATCAGCGTCTGCACCGCGTCGGACTGCCCCACGGGCACCACCATGATACCGCCCTCGCGCAGTTGCGCCAAGAGCGGGCCGGGAGGATCCTCGGCGGCCGCAGTCACCAGGATGCGGTCAAAGGGCGCCTGCGCGGGAAGCCCGTGCGATCCATCGCCGACAAACACCGTGACATTGGACAGATCAAGGTCGCGAAACCGGGCCTTGGCGTCCTCGGCCAGGTGGCGATGCCGCTCGACCGTATAGACCCGCCGCGCCATGCGTGCCAGCACGGCGGCCTGGTAGCCCGAACCGGTGCCGATCTCCAGCACCGTATCGCGCGGGCCCACCTTCAGCGCCTGGGTCATGGCGGCCACCACCGAAGGCTGCGAGATCGTCTGCCCGCAGGGGATCGGCAGCGGCATGTCCTCATAGGCACGATGGGCGAAGGTGCCGCGCAAAAAGACCGAACGGTCGGTGCGCTCCATCGCGGTCAGCACGCGCGGATCGGTTACCCCCTTGCTGCGCAGGGTGTAGATGAATTGCAGGATGCGCTCGTCCGCGCCGGTCATTCCAGCCGATCCCTCAGCGCGCCCAGGGTGTCATGGGCGGTCAGATCGGCGCGCAGCGGCGTGACCGAGATATGGCCCGCGATGTTGGCCGACACATCGGTGCCCGCGCCGGTTTCTACCGCCTGCGGTCCGCCTTTGGCCCACAGGAACCGGCGGCCCGAGGGGGCCTGGTGCGGCTCGACCGAGAACCTTGTGTTGGGGCGGAAACCCTGTGCGGCGACCTTCATCCCCTTGACCCTGGCAGCGGGCAGGGGCGGGAAATTGACGTTGTAGAACAGCCGGTAGGCCGCGTCGTCCCACAGGCCGTTGTTCAGAAGCGCGCGCACGGTGGCGGCGCCATGCTGTGCGGCGGCGTCGAACGGATCGTCCAGTTCCGCGTTCTCGGGGCCATAGAATTGCGACAGGGCGACGGCGGGCAGCCCTTGCAGAGCCGCCTCCATCGCGGCGCCGATGGTGCCGGAATACAGCACGTTCTCGCCCGCGTTGTTGCCCCGGTTCACGCCCGACAGCACCAGTTCCGGCCCGGCCCCGGCCATCACGTCGTAGATGCCCGCCAGCACGCAATCGGCGGGCGAACCTTCGGCGGCGAAGCGGCGCGGACCCATCTGCGCGATCATCGTGGGATGGGTATAGGAAATCTTGTGTCCGACCCCGGATTGCTCGAACGCCGGTGCCACCACCCAGACCTCGCCCTGCGGTCCGGCGATTTCGGCGGCGATGGCTTCCATCACTTGCAGGCCAGGGGCGTTGATGCCGTCATCATTGGTGACAAGGATACGCATGCGAAGACTCCAGAAACCGGACGCGTCGGGGAAACGCACCCTGTGCTTAGGGGAAGGCCGCTGCCGGGTAAAGCCGTCGCGCGTTCGGGGCGGTCCGACCGGGCGCAGGCGTGGTCACGCGGCCTCAGATTTCAGCCAGGATATCCATGGCTGCCTGCGCGGGCGGCGTCAGCCCAGCACGATCCTCGCCGGGGAAGAACCGGGCCCGGGTCGCGGTGGCCAGCGGCGGCGGTGTCACGATGCGCACCTGCGGGCCGGTCTTCGGGGTTTCGGCCGCCCAGGAGTGCGCCAGCGCCATTTGCGCCGCCTTGGTGGCGCCATAGGCTCCGAAGAACTTTTGTCCGGCCCGCGGATCGTCGAAGAACAGCGCCTTGCCGGTCTCGCCCAGCAGCGGGCTGACATAGCAGATCAGGCGGCGGGTGGCGTCGACATTGACGGCGAGACTGCGGTCCCAGTCCTTGGTGGTGATGAAATGCGCCGGGCTCAGCGGTGCGGCGTGCAGGGCGGTGTGCACCCAGATGTCCAGCCCGCCCCAGCGGTCGTGGATCGACCGGCACAGATGCTGCATGGCGCCGTCATTGGTCACATCCAGCGGCGCCAGGGTCGCCGCACCGCCCGCGGCCTTGATCTTGTCGTCCAGCTCTTCCAGCCCGCCCACGGTGCGGGCCACGGCGATGACATGATGACCGCGCTTGGCCAGTTCCAGAGCAAGGGCGGCGCCCAGCCCCCGCGAGGCGCCGGTGACCAGCACCGGCTTGAGATCACTGTGGTGTTCCATGCCCCCCATTTGCCCCCGCCGCCGGGCAAGCGCAAGACCAACCACATGTCGCAGCCTCTTTGAGCTTGGGTCAGGGCGCGCCGCAGGTGCCCGATCGCAGATCGGCTTGGCCTTGAGGCGGGGGCACGGTGACGATCCCAGGGCAGGGGCCGCAGGGGCACATGGGCCCCTTAGGGCCTCTGAGCGGAATATCCGCCATCGACATCCCCGCGCATCGCGTGCCGTGCGGAACCGACCGCGCGGCGCCGCCGCGCCCGGCCCAACCGGGGAAGATGCATTGCATCGACACAGGGCGGGAGCGCCCCCTTTTGCCGTTTGCGAACCCTTGCGAAGCTACTCGGCGGCCTTCAGTTCAAAGCCCTTGGCGATCATGTCCGCCGGGCGCACCGGGTAGTCGCCCGAGAAGCAGGCGTCGCAATACTGCGGGCAGGCGTTGTCGCGGCCCGAGGTCTCGCCCACGGCGCGATAGAGTCCGTCCAGCGAGATGAACTTCAGACTGTCCACCTGCAGATGCCGGGTCATTTCCTCTTCGCTCATGGTCGCCGCCAGCAGCTTTTCGCGCTGCGGGGTGTCCACGCCGTAGAAACACGGCCAGGCGGTGGGCGGCGAGGCGATGCGGAAATGCACCTCGGCGGCGCCGGCATCCAGGACCATTTCCTTGATCTTGCGCGAGGTCGTGCCGCGCACCACCGAATCATCGACCAGGATAACCCGCTTGCCCGCGATCAGGGCGCGGTTGACGTTCAGCTTCAGACGCACCCCCATGTTGCGGATCTGCTCGGTCGGTTCGATGAAGGTGCGGCCCATGTACTGGTTGCGCACGATCCCCATGGCGAAGGGAATGCCGCTTTCCTGGCTATAGCCGATGGCCGCGGGCGTGCCGCTGTCGGGCACCGCGCAGACCAGATCGGCATCGACCGGGTTTTCGCGGGCCAGTTCCACGCCGATCTGGCGGCGGGTCTCATAGACCGACTGGCCGCCGATGATCGAATCGGGACGCGAGAAATAGACATGCTCGAAGACACAGAACTTCGATGGGCGCTGGCGGAAGGGGAAATGGCTTTCCACGCCGTTTTCTGCGGTGATGACCACCATTTCGCCGGGGGCGATCTCGCGCACCAGTTCGGCGCCGATGATGTCCAGCGCGCAGGTTTCCGACGACAGCACCCAGCCCTCGCCGACCTTGCCCAGAACCAGCGGCCGCACGCCCATGGGATCACGCACGCCGATCAGCTTGGTGCGGGTCATCGCCACGATCGAGAAGGCACCTTCGACCCGGCGCAGGGCATCTTCCATGCGTTCGGGGATGTTGCGCTGCAACGAGCGTGCCATCAGGTGAATGATGCATTCGCTGTCCGAGGAGGACTGGAAGATCGAGCCGCGCTCGATCAGTTCCTTGCGCAGGGCTTCGGCGTTGGTGATGTTGCCATTGTGGGCAATCGCCGCGCCGCCCATGGAAAACTCGCCGAAGAACGGCTGCACATCGCGGATCACCGCGCCCTTGGAGCCGGCCGTCGAATAGCGCACATGGCCGATGGCCAGTGGCCCCGGCAGGGTTTCCATCAATGACGCCTTAGTGAAGTTGTCGCGCACATAGCCGAAGCGGCGGGCGCTGTTGAAGCCCTCTACCGGGTGATGGCAGACGATGCCGCCGGCTTCCTGACCGCGGTGCTGCAGGGCGTGCAGCCCCAAAGCCACGAAATTCGCTGCGTCGGCCAGACCGACCACGCCGAACACACCGCATTCTTCCCGAAGCTTGTCGCCATCAACCGGGTCAAAAGGGTGGGCAGGAAATTCGATATCTCGGGACAAGGGCGTCTGCCCTTCGGTCCCGGTCGAAGGTTCGTCACGCATCTCGGCGCTGGCTCCGATTCCGTTGAACAATGGGCGTCGTTTAAACCGATTGGTGCCGGGTGTCACGAAAGGATCACAGACAAGACAGTTCGCAAGATGCCCGAATATCACGCATCCACGCCACAGCTTCCGACAAGCTGTTCATAGCGCATCAGAATCCAGCCCGGCGCGTCCTCGGGAATCATTCCGTCCACGTCTTCGCGCATGCCGGAAAAGACCCGTGCGGTGCGGCTGTCGTCGACCATGGGGATTTCCTGCGCGACCACCACGCGGTCGTAGACCACCAGTGCCACCGCCACCAGAAGGATGCCGCGCAGGGCGCCAAAGACGAAGCCCGCTGCCTGGTCCAGCCCGCCCAGGGCCGAACGTTGGACGACGGTGGAAAACAGTGGCGTGAACAGCGACACCACCACCAGCGCCAGCGCGAAGACCGCGGCGAAAGCGGCGATGATCGACAATTCGCACGAACTGCGCAGGAAGTCGCCCACATAGGGGATTTCCTTGATCAGTGGTTCGGCCTGCCCGGCAAACAGAAAGGCCACGATCGCGGCGGCAACCCAGCCGACAATCGCCATGGCCTCGCGCACGAAGCCGCGGGAATAGGCCAGTATGGCAGAGACGACGATAACGGCGGCCACGACCCCGTCGACAATGGTGAACCCGTCCATACCGTTACTCCCTCTTGCCGCTATCCGGCTCCGAAAACATCGCCGACGAACCCGGTCAGATCCGCCATCGGGCGCAGTGCGACGCCGCTGTCTGCCAGCCGCTTGCCGCCGCCCGGCACGATAGCCTTGGAAAAACCAAGTTTCAGGGCTTCTTTCAACCTGTTTTCGGTCTGTGTCACCGGACGTATGGCCCCAGAGAGACTGATTTCCCCGAAAACCACGGTTTCCGGCGGCAATGCCACGTCCTCGCGCGCCGACAGAAGCGCGGCGGCGACGGCCAGATCGGCAGCAGGTTCCGCCACCCGCAGCCCGCCGGCCACGTTCAGATAGACGTCCAGCCCGGCAAAGGGGATGCCACAGCGGGATTCGAGCACAGCCAGAATCATCGCCAGCCGCCCGCCATCCCAGCCCACCACCGACCGGCGCGGGGTGCCGTGGGGGGCGGGTGCGATCAGCGCCTGAAACTCGCACAGGACCGGTCGCGTGCCTTCGATCCCGGCAAACACGGCCGAGCCTGCCGCCGGTTCGCCGCGATCCTGCAGGAACAAGGCCGAGGGGTTGGGCACCTGCGCCAGCCCCTTGCCGGTCATCTCGAAGACGCCGATCTCGTCGGCGGGTCCGAAGCGGTTCTTGACGGCGCGCAGGATGCGGAACTGGTGGCCGCGCTCGCCTTCGAAATACAGCACCGTGTCGACCATATGCTCGACCACGCGCGGCCCGGCGATCTGGCCTTCCTTGGTGACATGGCCGACCAGAATGACGGCGACACCGTGGCGTTTGGCAAAGCTGGTCAATTCGTGCGCCGCCGCCCGAACCTGGCTGACCGAGCCGGGGGCGCTGTCGACGGTGTCGAGCCACATGGTCTGGATCGAATCGACAATCACAAGGTCGGGCTTTTCCGCCTCCAGCGTGGTCAGGATATCGCGCAGCCCGGTTTCGGCGGCCAGACGCACGTTCGCCTTGCCCAGTCCCAGACGGCGGGCGCGCATCCGCACCTGGGCGGTGGCTTCCTCGCCCGAGACATAGACACAGGACAGGCCGCGCCGGGCAAAGGCCGCCGCCGCCTGCAGCAGCAGCGTCGATTTGCCGATGCCCGGATCACCGCCCACCAGCGTGGCCGAGGCCGGAACCAGCCCGCCGCCCAGCACCCGGTCCAGTTCCGCGACCTGCGACTGGGTGCGCGGCGGCGGCGCTTCCTCGGTGTCCAGATCGACCAGCGGCACGCTGCGCCCGCGCTTGCCGCCCAGTCCCTTGCCGGGACCGGTGGACAGCGGTTTTTCCTCGACGATGGTATTCCACGCCCCGCAGCCATCGCAGTGCCCGGACCATTTGCTGAAGCTCGCCCCGCAGTCGGAGCAGTGAAAGGAAAGGGATTTCGCCATGCACAGGGTTTGGCCCAGTCCCACGCCCGCGTCCAGAGCGAAGGCTGGCCCGGGCGCACAGGGTGACGGGACGGCGCGGATGTGCAATGCTGGGCTGGTTGTCCGAAACCTACAAACTGAATTGAAGATCAACTAGACGCATGTTTCTTGTGTTGTGGTGGTGAATCAATTCGAGGTAAAGCAGCCTCTTATAGAACACATTTTTGTCGGTTGGCGTTGCCAGAGATGGCGCTAGTATATTGCCATATAGACCAAGTTGGCGAATGAATCCGAGTTAACGGCTTTATAGGCCAGAAAAAGTGTGGCTGCCCATGTCAAGATTCCCATTAATCGGCGTCTTCCGCGCGGAAGCATTCCAATGTAAGGCTTTCTCTCGTCAAGGCTGGACCTCATCGTCACTTCTGAATGGGTGCTTGGCATAGATATTTACCTGTTTCTTTGTGCGAGATGTCTACTGGATAGAATCTTCTGAAAAATCTTCTGCTTGGTCTTCATCGTCATCATTGGCAGCATCACTATCAACTTCTTCGATCTCGAAAGGCAAAGACCACGCGCCTGGGTTTCCTGCCATTGCTGCTGAAACAAGAGGAACAGAAAACCTTAGGCTCAGGACCCATTGATTTCCGGCGATCAGCGTGATTCACCGTTCGAAAAACGAGCGGTGACATGTCTGATCTCTTCTGGCTTAGCGACGCGCAGATGGCGCGGCTTGCGCCTTTCTTTCCCAAGTCTCACGGCAAGCCCCGCGTCGATGATCGGCGCGTGTTGAGCGGAATTATCTTCATCAACCGCAATGGCTTACGTTGGCGGGATGCGCCCGCCGCATACGGTCCGCACAAGACCTTGTACAACCGCTGGAAGCGGTGGAGTGACAAAGGTGTTTTCGCGAGGATGATGGCTGG
>NZ_JBNAFN010000010.1:0-122666 GCF_049800695.1 Fluviibacterium sp. S390
TGTGAGCTCACGGTGAAGTGCAGTTCCTGATATGTCGTTTTACTCCAGCCGGTTCTGTAACTCCATCAGCTCGCTTTGAAACACCTCAGCGGGCGTTCGGTAGCCGAGGCACTTGCGCGGCGTGGAATTGACGCGGTGGCAAATCGACCTCAAGTATCGATTTGTCAGCGCCGTCGGTTCGGTGGATCTGGGGAGATACTTCCGCAGCCTGTTGTTCGTGTTCTCGACTGTGCCTTTCTGGTACGGAGCTTGTGGGTCACAAAACCATGCATCTGCACCTATCCCGGCTTTCAGGTGCCGCCAGGCGGAGAACTCGGTGCCGCGATCAAAGGTGATCGACTGGCGTGCATCGGCGGGCAGGGGAGCTAGCCCCTGGATCAGCGCCTCCATGATCGGTTTGGATTGGCGATCCTCATTGCGCATGACAACGGCGAAACGACTGACGCGCTCGACCAGAGACGTCACGTTCACCTTTCCATGCTCCTTGCGGAACATCATCAGGTCGCACTCCCAATGGCCGAACTCGGCACGCTCAGAGATGCGCTCAGGCCTGTGGGACAGGCTTTGAACGTCGAAGATGTGGGTCCGGTTATGCTTGCGATAGCCACGCGGCCTGCGGCGGCGGCGATGTTCGGGAAGGTGCCGATAAAACTGCTCCTCGCGACCGTCCTTGGAATAGGCGAAGCGATAGATCGTCTCGTGGCTCACGCGGATCGGATGACGTTCCAATCGCATGCGACCGGCTATCTGCTCTGGCGACCAGCCAGCCTTCAGCCGATCCTCGATGGCGGCCTTGAGTTCAGGATGAGCGATCATCTTGCGATGGACAGCACGGCGCTGCTCGTATTTGTCTTGAGCGACGAGAGCGTGATAGCCGTTCAGCTCCGGTATTTCTTCGTCAGTATATCGGTTCCGCTTTAATGTCCCGGTAGATCGTCGAGGGGTCGCGGCACAATCTATCCGCAATCTCTGAGACCGGCATTTTGGCTTCCAGCCACTTTGCGAGCTTGCGCCGTTCGTCCAGCTTCAGGTGACAATAGTGGGTTCCCATTCTTCATACTCCATGCAACTCTCTGTATTCGTACAAAATTTGCACTTCGTTTGTGAATCCACCCTGATCCTATGCGAAGACGCTGTAATCAGACTTATGTATAAACAATGGGTGCGGATGGTGGCGTCTAGCCAGAAGATGTCGTTCCAGACAGCTGTCGCAAACAAGCCGCCAGCGAGTCCGCTTGCAGGGCGTCGTACAGCGCGAACTCATCGGCCACCGGCACACCAAGGGCCGCTTCGAACTGCTGCTGGTTGGAAACCGGCTGCACCCTGTCCCGCGCCTCGTCGCCAAGGTTGGACTGGAAGATGCCCGCTGCGCTGACCGGCAGGAAGTCCTCGTAGATGATCGGGCTGAGGGTCAGGACACCGGCGTCCAGAAGGGCTGCCACGTCCTGTGGTGTTCCCGGTGGCGGCATCCCCGTGACGGCAAACTTGAAGTACGCCAGCCCCTGATCGTACAGCTTGCGCCAATCATCGGGGAACTTGCGGAAAACCTCCGCCAGTTTGGCGTCATATTCGGCGGTGTTGGTGCCATCAGCGGCCGGCAGAACTGCCGCGCGTACCTCGGCCAGCAACTGGTCATACAGCGTACGCCCCTTCGGGGTCAGCGCCGCACCGCGCTGTTCGATCTCGCCGAACCGGGCGGTATGGTGGCCGTCGTGCCAGCCGCCCGCAGGCGTGGGGAACCGCACCGGCTCATCCAGCGCCTTGAAGGCGGTCTGCCGCAACAGGATCGGACAGGTGCGTCGTGGCGGCCCCTCGATGATCGCCTTGGCCGGGAGGCCGCGCGCGATCATGCCGTCCTGTGCTGCGTCGATGTCCAGCGTGCGCGGGGTCAGATGGTTGATGTGCGGGCCGCGAAACGACACCACGTCGGCGATCAGCCGGTGCGCCTTGATGAGGGCGGCGAAGGTTTCGGCATCGACGCAGGCTTCGGGATGCCAGCGGAAGGTTTCCAGCACCTCGCGCACGAAGTCGGCGGCATCACCGTCCTCCAGACCGCCATTGGCCTCGGCCGTTTCGGTCAGTGCAATGGCCGTTTCGGTGAAGATCTGGCGTCGGTCCAGCACCGCTTGGGCTTTTTCCCGCAAGGCAGCGTCCGCGATCAGTTCCAGCCGCAGCAGCGAGGTGAACACCCGGAACGGGTTTTCCGCCAGATCGGCCCGTGCGATTGGACGGAAGGCGGTGGAATGCACCGGCACCGAGGCCACCGACAGGTCATAGTAGCCCACCGGATGCATCCCCATCACGCGAAAGACGCGGGCCATCATGGCCAGTTCCGCCGCCGTACCCAGCCGGATCGCGCCGTGGCGTTCCTGCGAAATCCGCGTGGTGTCCTCATCCGGCGTCAGGTTCAGGGCGTCGCGGGCCGGGCTGTTCAGGACGGTGACATTGGTCTGGCCGACGATCTTGACCAGATCGCCATAGGCGGGCACCTCGGTCCGGTACATGGCCGACATCGCTGCCGAGAAATCGGCGCGGATCTGATTGGGGCTGCGAGAACGGCGGGTCATGGGCAGGTTCCTTCAGGTCTCGGGTCAGTGGCGCGCGCCCACAAGGTGCGTCAGGACCGCCCCGGTTTCCAGTGCGGCGGCTTTCAGGGCGACGGCGGGTTCTGGTGCGGGATCGGTGATCGCCACCGGGAAATCGCCGGTGCCCAATGCCCATTGCGCGGCGGCGCGGCCAAAGACCGTGCCGGGACCGATGCCGCGCCCGCTGTAGCCGAAGATCGAAACGGCCTTCGGTCCCAGGCTGTGCACGCACGGCAGATGGGTGGTGGTCATGGCGATACGCCCGGTCCAGGCATGGTCGAACCCGATGCCGCGCAATTGCGGAAACAGCTTTTCCAGCTTGCGCCGTGCCCACGCCGCATGAGGCCCCCGGCCCGGTCCATCAAGATTGCCAAGTGCGCCAAGGAGCAAGCGCCCCGACGCCTCCATCCGCAAGGAGGTCAGCACCGGCGCTGTGTCCCAGCAGCCTTCCCGCCCGGACAGGATCGCGGATTGCAAGGCGACTGGCAGCGGCGCGGTGGCCAGTTGGAAGAAATGCGCGGGGATCACCGGGTTCTGTCCGGCCCGCCCTGCGCCATAGGCATTGGTGGCCTGGATCAGGCGCGCCGCGCGCAGCGTCCCCTTGGGCGTGCTCACGCTCCAGCCGTCGCCCGTCCGTGACACGGCAAGCGCGGGACTGTGTTCAAAGATCTGCGCCCCATATTGTCTGGCGACCCGTGCCAGCCCCTGCGCATAGGCCAGCGGCTGGATCGTGCCGGCCCGGCCATCCCATAGCGCCCCCAGATAGGCGGTGGTGCCGGTCCGCGACGCGGTCTGTGCGGGATCCAGCAGGGCAACCGGCGCACCGCGCGCCTGCTGTTGCGCGAAGCGGGCCGTCAGATCACGCAGCCCGGCGGCGGAATGGGCGCAATGCAGGGTGCCGTTGCGCACAGCCTCGCAGCGGATCTGGTGGCGTGCGATCAGGTCGAAGACCACCTCCGGCCCCTCGGCCAGCGCCGCGTTCAGGCGGGTTCCGGCAGGTGTCCCTAGCCGCGCCTCGACCGAGTCGGGGGGGACCCACAGACCGGCATTGACCAGCCCCACATTGCGCCCCGAGCCGCCAAAGCCGATGCTGCGGGCCTCGACCAGCGCGACGCTGGCCCCGGCCTCGGCCAGGTGGCAGGCCGCCGAAAGCCCGGTGTATCCGCCGCCGATGATCGCCACATCCACGGACAGGTTCCGCTCCAGTGCCGGGAAAGACCCCGGCTCGGGCACCGTCGCTCGCCAGAGGCTGTGGGGCGCGTCCATCATCGCCTCAGATTTCAAAGGTGATGCCCTGCGCCAGCGGCAGGTCACGCGAATAGTTCACCGTCGAGGTCTGCCGCCGCATGTAGGCCCGCCACGCATCCGAGCCGCTTTCGCGCCCGCCGCCGGTGTCCTTCTCGCCGCCGAAGGCCCCGCCGATCTCGGCGCCCGAGGGGCCGATGTTCACATTGGCGATGCCACAGTCGGACCCCTGCGCCGACAGGAAATACTCGGTCTCGCGCACATCGGTCGAGAAGATGCAGGACGACAACCCCTGCGGGACGGCGTTTTGCAGGGCGATGGCCTCGTCCAGATCGCGGTATTTCACGACATAGAGGATCGGGGCGAAGGTCTCGGTATGCATGATGGCGGTCTGCGCGGGCATTTCGACGATGGCCGGATGGGCATAGGCGGCGTCCGGGAACCGGTCGGCCAGTGCGCGCCCGCCGCCGTGCACGGTGCCACCCTCGGCGCGTGCGGTTTCCAGCGCGGCCTCCATCGCGGTCAGGGCGCCTGCGTCGATCAGCGGGCCGATCAGCGTGCCGGGCTCCAACGGGCTGCCGATGGACAGGCCCGCATTGGTTTGGATCAGGCGTGGTACCAACATGTCGTAGATGTCGCCATGCACGATCAGGCGGCGCAGCGAGGTGCAACGCTGCCCGGCGGTGCCGACGGCGGAAAAGACGATGGCCCGCACCGCCATTTCCAGATCGGCCGAGTGGGCGACGATCATCGCGTTGTTGCCGCCCAGTTCCAGAATGGTCTTGCCCAGCCGCCGCGCAATCTCGGATGCCACGGCCTTGCCCATGGGCACCGACCCGGTGGCCGAGATCAGCGCCACATCCGGCGAGGCGGTCAGCACCTGCCCAAGGTCGCGCTGGCCGATCAGGGTCTGGATCAGGCCCTCGGGCGCATCGGGACCAAAGGCGGCCACGGCCCGGTCACAGATCCGCTGGATCGCCAGTTGCGTCAGTGGGGTCTTCTCGGAGGGTTTGGCAATCACCGGATCGCCGCAAACCAGCGCCAGCGCCGCGTTCCAGCACCAGGGGGCTGCGGGAAAGTTGAAGGCGGTGATGATCCCCACGACCCCCAGCGGATGCCAGGTCTCGCGCATGGTGTGACCGGGACGTTCCGAGGCGATGGTCAACCCATAAAGCTGCCGCGACAGGCCGAGGGCAAAGTCGCAGATGTCGATCATCTCCTGCACTTCGCCCAGGCCTTCCTGGTAGATCTTGCCGCTTTCCAACGTCACCAGCCGGCCCAGGTTTTCCTTCTCGCGGCGCAAGTCCTCACCCAGCAGGCGCACCAATTCCCCGCGGCGCGGTGCGGGCACCTGGCGCCACGCCTCGAACGCGGTGCGGGCGCGGGCGATGGTGGCGGTGGCCTGCTCAGGGGATTGGCTGTGCACGCGGGCGATCTCGCTGCCATCCACTGGGGTGGTCACGGGCAGGTCGCCGCCGGTGGTCTGCGCGGTGGTCAGGCCGCAGGCGGTCAGGATCTGCTGATGGGCCATGGGCGTGGGTCCCTTTTGTCTGGGCCTGTGCGGGTGGGCGTGAAACATCCGCGCGATGCCGGTCCGGACCATGGTGACACAGCGTGCCGGGGCTTGGAAAACGAAATATATGCCAAGGCCCGCGCGGCCCTGCCCCATCGACGCCCCCGCGGCCTTCGGGCTAGATCACCGGAGCGCGGGAAAGCGGGGCATCCCTGATGGACGAGACGGACAAGGACGGGACGATCCCCACCAACCTGCGGCTGCTGCTGGTGCTGGAAGCCATGGCCGAGGCCGGCGTGCCGGTCACCCCGACCGAGGTCAACCGCCAGCTGGGCCTGCCCAAGCCGACCATTCACCGACTGTTCAACACGCTTGAGGACGAAGGCTTCATCCAGCGCGAATTCAACGGCCGCGGCTATGCCCCGGCCCCAAGGCTGCGGCAGCTTTCCGCCGGGGTTCTGTCATCGCTGAGGATGCGCACGGCGCGGGTGGCGATCCTGAAACGGCTGGCCGCCGAGATCCACGAAACCTGCGTGCTCGCGGTGCCGGATCGGGACGCGATGATCGGGCTGGAGCAGGCCGAAACCCGCCACGCCCTGCGCATCCAATTGCCGTTGCGTACGCGGATGCCGCTGTATTGCACGGCCAGTGGCAAGATGTTTCTCAGCACCTTCGACGATACGCCGCTGGAAACCTATATCACAACCACCGCGCTGAAGGATCGGACGCCGCGCACGATCACCGATCCCGACCGGCTGGCCGAAGCCGTGCGCCGCACGCGCGATCGCGGCTTCGGGATCGACAATGGCGAATTCCTGAACGGGATGGTGTCGCTGGCGGTGCCGGTGCTTGACGGGTCGGGCCGGTTGCTGTCGACGCTGTCCTTTCACGCACCTGAACAGCGGCTGGCGCTGAAGAATGCGGTGCATCTGGTGCCGCAACTGCATGCCACCGCCGCGCGGCTGGGTGCCCTGATCGACGAGGCCTGAAGCGCCGCCTAGGCGCGCACGGCTTTCATGAAACGGTCGCGGATCACCACCGGGTCCAGGGTGATCACCGGCATCTTGGCGTTGCCGCTGTCGCAGCGTACCACGATCACCGTCATCTGGCCGCTGTCCAGCGCCTCTTGCAGAACCGGGCCGGTCTCCTCCCCGCTGCATTCAACCACCCGCTCACACCCCGCCGCCCGCGCCATGCCCGCCAGCGAGGTCTTGCCGCTGGTATAGGTCGGCTGGTCGCCGGTCGAGCCGTAGGAGCCGTTGTCGATGATCATCAGAATGTAATTGTCGGCGGGGTTGTTGGCGATGGTCGGCAGGGTGCCGAGGTTGGTCAGGACCGAGCCGTCGCCGTCGATCACGATCACCGGTTTGGGCTGCGCCAGCGCCAGCCCCAGCCCGATGGAAGAGGCCAGCCCCATGGTGCCCAGCATGTAGAAATTGCTGGGCTGGTCGTCGATGGCATGCAGTTCCTGACTGGGAATGCCGATGTTGCTGATGACAAGGTGATCGCGAAGGATCGGGGCGATTTCGCGCAGGATTTCGGAACGGATCATTGGTCGCCATAGCCTCCCCAGAAGGACGCGTCGGTCAGCACCGCCACGGGCTTGTTGCACATGAAGCTGTATTTCAGGATCGCATCCAGCTCGGCCGCATCCGCCTGCGTGTGGAAGTGATAGGTCGGGATGTGCAGCTGCGCCAGAAGCGCCTTGGTGTGCAGCGCCATTTCGACCTGGCAGGCCACCGGCTCGCGCAGCTCTCCGCGATAGGAAATCAGCAGCGGCAGCGGCATCCGGTAGAACTGGATCAGCGTGGCCAGCGTGTTCAGCGTCACGCCCAGGGCGGTGTTCTGCATGATGATCGCGGCGCGCTGGCCGCCCATCCACGCCCCGGCGCACAGGCCCATGCCCTCGTCTTCCTTGTTGGCGGGCACATGGCGGATCTCGGGGCGGCGGTCGATCTCGGCAATCACCCCGGCCAGTTGCTTGCAGGGCACCGTGGTCACGAAGGAAACGTCGTTGGCGATCAGATCCCCGGCGATCTTCTGGTCGATGGTCAGGTCAGGCGGCATGGCAGTTCCTGTTGCTGGCAAGATTGAGGGGCAGTCTCTAGGCGGCCACAAGAATAAGGTGCAAGACCGGCCTCGGGCTTTCCGCGAGTTCCGGCATGACGCCCAAAGGCTGGCCTCAGTCTGTGGATTTGTCCTCCAGATAGCGGCTGGCCTGTTCGCGGGTTTCATAGATATGCGGGCGCGCCTTGGGGAAGGCCTCGCTCAGCTTCATCCGCATGAAGGCGGACCCGGCATAGCGCGACACGCTGGCATAATACCGCTGTTGCAGGTCTTCGACCATCTGGGCCCAGAGATTGACCAGATCATCATCGATGCGGCAATCGTCGTAGTTCACGATCACATCCACCTTGCGCGGATGCGGTGCGCAGACACGCTCTACGGCGGCGCGCACCATGGCCACGTCATCGGCGCTGCGGATGCGCATTTTCTCGAAGTTCAGGAACAGCCGGTCCGCTTCGGCATCCAGCGCCACGCGCATGGGCAGATCCAGATGCAGCAGATCGACCCGAAGATCCATCGCCGCCGGGCGGAAGATGCGAATGTCCATCTGCCGGATCTCGTCGATCAGCGGCGCGGTTTCCATATGGGCCAGAATATCGGCGTCCAGATCGACACCCGGCGCGATCTCGACCAGCTTCAGCCCCTGGGTGGTCAATTCGAACACGCAGCGTTCGGTGACATAGAGCACCGGCTGGCCCAGCCGCGCGGCGCGGGCACCGGAAAAGGTGATCTGTTCCACCGAGCGCAGGAACTTGGGGAACCGGCCTTCGCGCGCAATGCGCAACCCCCCATCCTCGATCACCACGTCCAGCCCTGCGGCCGTAAAGGTGCCGGCAAAGACCAGGGCGCGGGCGTTTTGCGAGATGTTGATGAAGCCCCCGGCCCCGGCCAGACGCGGGCCAAAGCGGGACACGTTGACGTTGCCCAGGGGGTCGGCCTGCGCCAGACCCAGACAGGCCATGTCCAGCCCGCCGCCATCGTAAAAGTCGAACTGGCTGTTCTGCGGGATCACCGCGTCGGTGTTTACCGCCGCACCGAAATCCAGCCCCGAGGCGGGCTGACCCCCGATCACGCCGGGTTCGGCGGTCAGGGTGAGGTGATCCAGAAGCCCCTCTTCGGCGGCCACCGAAGCCACGCCTTCCGGCATCCCGATCCCGAGGTTCACCACCCCGTTGATCGGCAATTCGAAGGCACAGCGCCGGGCGATGACCTTGCGGGCGTCCAGCTCCATCGCCGGGGTTTCGCCATCGGGCGGACGGATGCGGTTGGTGAAGGCCTGGCTGAAGGTGGTGCCGTAAGTCTGGACATGGTGTTCGGGCCGGGACACCACCACCGCATCCACAAGGATGCCGGGGATCTGCACGTCGCGCGGGGGCAGAGACTTGTTGCGCGCGATGCGTTCGACCTGCACGATCACCACGCCGCCGGCGGCCTTGACCGCCATGGCCTGCGCAAGGTTGTCGAGCACCAGCGCCTCGCGCTCCATGGTGATATTGCCCATCTGGTCGGCGGTGGTGCCGCGCAGCAGCGCGACGGTCAGCTTCTGGGCCGGGTAGAACAGCATGTCCTCGCCGCCAATCTGCATCAGTTCCACCTGCGGTTCGGTGCTGATGGCATTGATCGCGCCGCCGCCGTGACGCGGATCGACGAAGGTCTCCAGCCCAACGCGCGACAGCATCCCCGGCTTGCCGGCGGCGATGTCGCGGAACAACTGGCTGAGGCAACCCTGCGGCAGGTTCCAGCCCTCGATCTTGCCCTCGACCGCCAGCGCGGCCACCTTGGGGATCAGGCCCCAGTGGCCGCCGACCACGCGCTTCAGCAGACCGTCGTGGCCCAGCCGGTTCAGGCCGCGGTCCTTGCCGTCGCCCTGGCCCGCCGCGAAGATCAGGGTCAGGTCGCGGGGCGATCCGCTGGCCAGAAATCGGTCCTCGACGGCGCAAAGCAACTCGTCCGGCACGCCGATCCCGACGAAGCCCGACGTGGTGATGGTGTCGCCATCCTTGATCAGTGCGGCCGCTTCGGCGGCGGTGACTACCTTGTTGCGCATGTCTCTCTCCCGTCAGACGTGCAGAATTTCCGAGAGCGCGCCGTTTCAGGCGCGCCCGTGCCCGCTCAGGTCAGGCGTTTCTTCAGATAGGGGGCGGTGGCGGCCAGACCCTCGGCCAGACCGAATTGCGGCGCATAGCCCAGCCGCGTCTGCGCCCGGTCGGTGGCACAGCGCCCGGTGCCCGAGTAGACTTCAAGCAGGTGGTGGTCGGGGGTGAAGTCGCCGCCCCTGGACAGACGCCGCTTGACCTGTCGGACCAGGGCCTCGAACCGCTCCCGCCCCAGCAGGCGCCGTGCAATGGCACTGACCCGAGCCGCCGCCGAAGGGCCGGAATCGCCGCCCTCGGGCGGTTTTGGACCCAGCCGCGCGGCCAGCGCGTCATGGGGTTCCAGTCGAACCCTGCCCTGCCCGATGGCCGCGGCATAGCCCTCGATCAGCCCGCGCCATGTCTGGCCCTCGGGGCCGGAAATGATGAATCGTTCCTGACCAAGATCGGGCACCTGCGCAGCCTGCAGCAGCGCCTGCACCAGATCGTCCACATAGACACCGTTCAGCACGCCTTCCGGTTCGGGCAGGATCACGTCACCGCCGGTCAGCGCCTCGGCCAGCGCATCGGTCCACAACGACGATCCCGGCCCCCAGACGATGGTCGGCTGCAGGATCGCGGCGGGCAGGCTGCCCGCCATCAACCGGCGTTCCATTTGGATCTTGGCCTGCCGGTAGGGGCTGCCGCCGGGTTGCTCCATCGGGCTGTCCTCGGTCAGGTCGCTGTCGGGCCAGCCGTCGTAGACGACGATGGAACTGGTGTGCACGATGCGGCCGACGCTCGCCTCGGTCGCTGCCGCCAGCAGGGTTTCGAACCCGGCCAGGTTGTCGGCCGCCGAGGCGCGCACGTCATAGGCCAGGTGAAACAGCACCGCCTGCCCTGCCAGCCCGTCCTTCAGGACAGCGGGATCCGACAGCCCGCCGGTGATCGTCCGGGCGGCCCCGGCCACCTGCCCTGCGCGCGACAGGGCCGTCACCTCGGCCCCCGCCGCTGTCAGGGCTGCCACCAGCCGCCGTCCGATGAACCCGCTGCCCCCGGTGACGAATACCTTCGTTCCGGCCAACCCGTTTTGCCCGCCCATCCTTGCGCCCCTGCCCTGTTGTACTTCCCAGACTAGACCACCTCAGGCGCGCCGTAACCATGCGTCAGCCTGACAGATAGCCCGACTGTAACCCCACGTGTTACCGATTTTGTAGGTTTTTTCTGATGAGTACGGGGTCACGCGACCCCCGGGCAGTTTGGCGAGAGTGAGAGTAACCTCATGAAATTCGGCGTTATCGGATCTGCGGGCAAGATTGGCCAGATGCGGGTGGAAACCATCATGGCCCATTCGGACGCCGAACTGGTGGCGGTCATGGACATGACCGAGGAAAAGGCGCGGGCCTTTGCCAATGGCGCCCCGGCCTTCACCGATCTGGACCGCTTTTTTGAAACGCCGATGGATGCGGTGGTGATCTCGACCCCCGCCCATGTGCGCGAGCCGCTGTGCCTGCGCGCCTTCGACCTAGGCCTGAACGTGCTGTCGGAAAAGCCGCTGGCCCATACAGTCGACGCCGCCCGCCGCATCGTCGCGGCGGCCAAGGCCGCGCGCTGCCATCTGGGGGCAGGGTTCAACATGCGCTATTACCCGGCCTTTTCGTATGTGAAAGACATCATCGACAGCGGCAAGATCGGTCAGGTCGACCACATCCGCATCTATGGCGGCCACGAAGGTCTGCCGAAATTCGCCTACGACTGGGAATACAAGGCCGAAGTGTCCGGCGGCGGCGCGCTGTGGGACGTGGGTATCCACATGACCGACATGGCGCGCTTCCTGATGGGCGAGATCACCTCGGTCTACGGGGTGGCCACCGAAAACGTGTGGCAGGAACCCGGCTCGGAAGACAATGCCATGGCGATTTTCAAGGCGCCGTCCGGGGTGAACGCGATCTATCAGGCCACATGGACCGACTGGAAGGGCTACAAGTCTCTGGTCGAGGTCTATGGCTCGCACGGGATGGTGCGCGGGGCCTATGCCCCGATGGAAACCCTGTTGCTGACCATGGCCAAGCCCGGCGGGCCGGTGACCCGCAACCGCAACCGCTTTCCCGAGATCATGGTGCGCGAAAAGCTGAAAAGCTGGAAAACCACGGCACTGGCGTCGTTCCAGCAGGAGCTGGACGAGTTCATCCGCCTGACCCGTGGCGAGACCGGTCTTGCCATCGCCGATGGCCATGCCGCCCTGCGCGCGGTCGAGGTCGCGGCGGCGGTGCCCGAAAGCTCCCGCACGGGCCAAGAGGTACATCTGGAGAACCTCGGGCCGATGATCCCGTGACACGGGCGTTCTTTGTCCCATGGCCGCCCGCAAGGGGGTAGGCTGGCCCGAGGGAATCATCCGCCCGTCGGCCCATTTTTCAAAGCGAGACCCAGTTTCATGAGTACCGATCCCAAGCTTTCCATCGTGGTGACCATCGTCGACGGCGGCACTTACCTGCGCGATTTCCTGGCCGCCTGCGAGCGGATGGAAGATACCCCGCCGCTGGAACTGATCGTGCCCTATGACGCTTCGGTTGCGGATGTGCTGCAATATCAGGACGCGTTTCCGCAGGTGCAGTTTCTGGACCTCGGGCAGATCACCCCGGCCCGGCCGATCACCACCGAAGCGGGCCAGCACGAATTGTTCGACCGCCGCCGCGCCGCCGGTCTGGCCGCCGCCACCGGCGACATCATCGCCATTCTGGAAGATCGCGGCCATCCGCGGCCCGACTGGGCACGCACCGTGGTCCGGCTGCACGCCGAGACCGACTATGGCGTCATCGGCGGTGCCATCGACTGCAAGGAACCGGTGGGCCTGCTGAACTGGGCCTTCTACGTCACCGATTTCGGGCGCTATGGCCTGCCCTTCGACAGTGGCCCGGCGGAATGGGTGTCGGATGTGAACGTCACCTATTCGCGAAAGGTTTTGGAAGACACCCGCCACCTGTGGCAGGAGCGGTTTCGCGAACCCGTTGTCCATTGGTTCCTGATAGATCGCGGAGATGAGCTGCTATTGTCCAATGAACTGGTCGTTGAACACGTCCGCCCCCCCGCCACGCTGGGCGACCTGTTGCCCGAGCGGTTCCATTGGGGCCGCCTGTTCGGCCATATCCGGGCCGTGCATCTGCCGGCGTGGAAGCGGCTGGGCTATATCCTGACCAGCCCGCTGATCCCGCCGTTGCTGTGGGTGCGCCACGGGCTGACGCAGGCATCCAAGGGCAAGGGGCTGCGCTATCTCACCGCCCTGCCCTATGTCATGATCCTGACCGTCTTCTGGACCCTGGGCGAGGCCTGGGGCACCATCACCAAGCGGCCATGACCACGCCGGATTGGGATATCATCGTCATCGGCTCGGGCGCGGCCGGCGGCTGGGTGGCCAAGGAAGCGGCCGAGCGCGGGCTGAAAACGCTGATGCTGGAAGCGGGGCGCAAGCTGTCACCGGCCGATTTTCCCCAACCCGACCACGAAGGCGGTTCGCGCGTGTCCATCGTCTCGCGCGTGACCTCGATCCTGCGCGGCCAGCATGTGCAGGCGCGCTGCATGTCCTTCACCCCGACCACGTCGCATCTGTTCGTCAACGATCGTGAAAATCCCTATACCACCGGCGCGAAGGCGCGGTTCAACTGGTACCGGTCGCGGCAGGTCGGCGGGCGGCTGCACCTGTGGGGCCGCAATGCGCTGCGCCTGTCGGATCAGGAATTCAAGGCCGCCGACCGCGACGGGTTCGGCGATACCTGGCCCGTGACCCATGCCGAGATGGACCCGTGGTAT
Organism: Fluviibacterium sp. S390; assembly: GCF_049800695.1. Classification (NCBI taxonomy): domain Bacteria; kingdom Pseudomonadati; phylum Pseudomonadota; class Alphaproteobacteria; order Rhodobacterales; family Paracoccaceae; genus Meridianimarinicoccus; species Fluviibacterium sp. S390. Next base: position 13,290 of record NZ_JBNAFN010000010.1, read on the forward strand.
GCCCGCGTCGAGGCGTTTCTGGGCGTCACCGGGCAAGCGGCAGGGATCGAGAACCTGCCCGACGGTCATTACTCCGGCCCCCACCCGCTGACCCGCGCCGAACGCGACCTGATGGCCGAGATGGCCGAAAAATGGCCCGACCGCCCCGCCACCACCTGCCGGATCATTCATCACATGCCCGACCGCACGCCGCCGCCGCTGGCCGCAGCGCAAGCAACCGGGCGGTTCGAATTGCGCTCGGGCGCGGTGGTGTCGCGGATCGAGACCGATCCCGAGACCGGCTTGGCCACCGGCGTGACCTTTATCGATGCGGACACCCACGAAGAGATCACGGTGACCGCCCGCACTGTCGCCGTCGCCGCCTCGACCATCGAAAGCGTGCGGTTGCTGCTGAACTCCAAGGGCGGGCGGCATCCGGCGGGGCTGGGCAATTCCTCGGGCAATCTTGGCCGTTACCTGTCCGATCACCTGATGATGTTCCGCGCCGGCACCCTGCCACAGATCGAAGGCATGGGCAGCGGCCATGACCCCTATGACTTCGGCCAGCAGTCGGGGATCTATATCCCCTCGTTCCGCAACCGCGATGCGGGCGACGATCCGGGCTTCCTGCGCGGCTATGCGCTGCTGGGCTCGGTCGGGCGGCTGGAACCGGGCTGGTTCTTCATGGCCATCGGCGAGGTGCTGCCGCGCGCCGACAACCGGGTCGAAATCGACCCGTCCAAGCGCGACGCCTGGGGCATTCCCGCCGCGAAGGTCACGCTGACCCATTCCGACAACGAACGCGCGATGGCGCGCGACATGGACAAGACCCTGAGGGACATCTGCGCCACCTATGGTTTGCCCGATGATCTGCTCGGCAAGGAAAGCCTGATCTCGAAGATTGCCTACAAGTTCGCCGGACCGCTGGTCTACACGCCCGAGGGCGCGCTGGTGCCGGGCTCGTCGATCCATGAAACCGGCGGCGCCTGCATGGGCACCGACCCGGCCCGCCATGTGACCGATGCCGACAACCGCCTGCACGATGCGCCCAACGTCTTTGTCACCGACAGCGCGTCGTTTCCCACCAACCCGTTCCAGAACCCCGGCCTGACCATCATGGCGCTGTCCGCCCGCGCCGGGGCCCGCATCGCCGAAGACCTTGCCGACCCTGACAGGAGACCCCCATGCGCCTGATCTTCCGCTTCGTGGCGACCGTCTTTCGATGGGTGTTCTACCTGGTGCTGCTGAGCGTCGTGGTGCTTGTGGCGCTGTACTTCCCGGCGAAATCGGCCTTGCGCAAGCTGGATGACGCCGCCGCCCTGGCCGTTGCCGAGGGCGCGGCCCCCCCGGTCGATCTGTCCCGGCTGCAACGTCTGGGCCTGTTCGTGACCTCGCAACTGCTGCCCCTGCACCAGCCCGGCGGGGCCACGGTCGTGGCCGGGAAGGTGTTTCGCGATTGCCCTGACCTCTGCCCCGAAATGGTCGCGATCCCGGCAGGCTACTACCTGATGGGTTCCCCCCTGATCGAGGGGGACCGCTATGTGCATGTGGTCTCGCGCCGCCCGTGGCGCAAACAACTGCCCTTCATCAACCGCGAAGGGCCGCGCCGTCTGGTGCGGATCCCCGCACCGCTGGCCTTTTCCAGCCATGAGATCACCTTTGCCGAATGGGATGCGGCACAGGCCGACCCGGACTGGGAAGCCGCCAGCGGCCAGCCCCCACGCGCCCTGACCTATCAGGCCGACAACCGCGAGACCCTGCCCGCAACCGGCTTCATGTGGTACGACGCACAGGCCTACGCCCGCTGGCTGTCGGCCCGGACCGGGCAGACCTATAGGCTGGCCACCGATGCGGAATGGGAATACGCCGCCCGCGCCGGCACCGTCACCGCCCGCCCCTGGGGGATGGAGATCGGCAGCGACATGGCGGCCTGCGCCGGCTGCGGCCCGGCCTCGGACGGATTGAGCATCGGCCCGGTGGGCCGGTTTCCGCCCAATGGTTTCGGCCTTTACGACATGATCGGCAATGGCTGGGAATGGGTCGAGGATTGCTTCGCCCCGTGGCACGACCCGGTGAAAACCGACGGCAGCGCCCATCTGTTCGAAGAGTGCGAATTCGTCACCTTCCGGGGCGGCAGTTTCGAAGACCCTCCGTGGCAGAACCGGTCGGCCATGCGCGTCGGCCCGCATCCGGACAATGACGCGCCGGGCTCGGTCATCCGCCTTGTACGCGAGATGTAGGAGCCGGGCTCAGGCCCCTTTTCCGGCAAGCGCCCGATAGGTCTTTTCGAACTGCTCGTGCACCCAGTCAGGGCGGAAGCGGTCCTCGCGCGATCGCGCCAGCGCAGTATCGCCCATGGCGGCCAGCCGCGCGGGATCCTCCAGCACCTCGCGCACGCCCGCGCAGATGGCGGGCACATCGGCGATGGGCACCACCTTGCCGGTGCTGTCGTCGATCAGCTCCACCACCCCCGAACAGGCCGAGGCCACGGCCGGGGTGCCGCTTTGGAACGACTCGACGATGGTGAAAGGCAGTGCCTCCCACCGCGAGGTCAGCAGGAAGATGTCGGCGGCGCGCAGGTACAGATGCGGACGGCTGGTGCGCCCGACGAAAGTCAAAACGTCCGTCACGCCCTTTTCGTCCGCCAGTGCGTGCAGGGCGGCCTCGTCCGGCCCGTCGCCCGCGACCACGAAGCGATAGCCGGGGTTGGTCTTTTTCAGCTCGACCGCGCAATCGATCAGGATATCGACGCCCTTCTGGTACATCAGCCGCGCGATGGTCACCAACAGATGCGTGCCGTCCCCCAGAAGCTCGGCGCGCAGGGCCGCAACCTCGGCGTCGGGATCATCAGGCGCGGGGGCGACCCCCAGACCGATGACCTTCAGCCGGTCCTGTGGCACCCCGCCGATGGTGGCCAGATCCTCGGCCGAGCGGTGGCTGGGCGTGATCACCAGATCGCAACGCCGCGCGATCCGTCCGAAAGCGGCGATCCGCTCGGGCTCGGAGCCGTGATAGGTCACCGCCAGTGGGATGTTCAGGCCCATGCGCGCCAGATCGGCCACCAGAGCGGGCGCGCTTTCATGGGCGTGGATCAGGTCCACCGGGTTCTGCCGCAGCCATTGCCGCAACCGCCATGACGCCTTGCCAAGGTTGCTCAGCCGATGCGGCATGTTCGCGCCTTCGCCCGCGACATAGCGGGTGGGCAGGTCCAGAAAGGCCGGTTCGGTTTCGGCGCTGGCCCAGACATCCGGCGTGCCGGCCAGAAACACCTCGTGCCCCTGCCCGCGCATCCAGTCGCGCAACGCCAGAATGTGGCGGGTGATCCCGCCGACCCCGAACTGGGTGCCCATCTGCAAGACCCGCAGTTTGTCCCCGCCCATGCGCACCCTCATACCGTTAAACCGCCGTTGCCGCCCTGTTTAGCCGCAAGCGCGCCGCAGCGGTAGCTTCCGCAGCGGGAACAGCGACCAAATGCGCCACAGGGTAAACACCCGGTTGCCGGGGACGCACACAACCGTGTGGCGACCTGCGCCCGATAGACCCTGTTTGCGAACAGGTCTTTGAGGCCTGCCCGAAACCGCCTAGGACTTGGGAAAGCGCAGACAAAGGGACCGCCCATGAAGATTGCCGTCGATGCCAGCCCCTGGGAAAACGAACGCGGTTTCGGGCGTTTCACGCGGGATCTGATCGCCGCACTGGCGGCGCGCGACAGCGGGATGCGCTATACCCTGCTGTTCGACCAGCCGCCGACCCGCCCGGTGCCCGACAATGTCGAGGTCGTGATCGCCGGGGCCGGGCAAACCATGTCCGAGGCCGCGACCGGCACTTCGGCCCGCCATTCCGCCACGCTGGCCACCATGGCCCGAGCCGCACGGGGGCTGACGGCGGATGTGTTCTTCTACCCGGCGGTCTATTCCTACTTTCCGCTGCTGTCGCGCACCCCCAGCGTGATCTGTTTCCACGACACCATACCGGAACACTTCCCCGATCTGATCTTTCCGTCGAAGAAGAACTTCCGGCTGTGGCAGGCCAAATGCTGGCTGGCCAAGAAACAGGCCACGCGGGTGATGACGATCTCGCAGGCTTCGGCGCAGGATCTGTCATCGATCCTGAACATCCGGCCCAACCGCATCGACGTCATCACCGAAGGCGCGTCCGAGGTCTTCAACCCGGTCACCGATGCGGCGGTGCTGTCGCAGGTGCGCGCGCGCCACGGCATCCCCGACACCGCCCGCTTGCTGGTCTATGTGGGCGGCTTCAACCGCCACAAGAACGTGCTGCGCCTGATCGAGGCGATGCCCGAGATCCTGGCCGCCGTGCCCGAGGCGCATCTGGCCATCGTCGGGCGCACCACCGGCGCGCGCTTCTGGGACAATGTGGACGAATTGAAGGCCGGGGCCAGCGCCGATGCGCGCGCCTCGGACGCCATTACCTTCACCGGAGAAATCGACGACAACGAACTGGCGACCCTGCTGTCGGGGGCCGAGGCGCTGGTTTTTCCGTCGCTCTGGGAAGGCTTCGGTCTACCCGCGCTGGAGGCCATGTCCTGCGGCACACCGGTTCTGTCATCGGACCGGGGCAGCCTGCCGGAAGTTGTGGGTGACGGCGGGCTTTATTTCGACCCGGAGCATCCCGAGGCTTTGGCCAAGGCCGCGATCCGGCTGCTGTGCGACACCGCGCTGGCCGGGGATCTGCGCAACAAGGCGCTGACGCAGGCGGGCACCTTTGGCTGGGACAAGGCGGCGGAATTGGCCGAGGCGAGTTTTCGAAAGGCGGCTCGCTGCGCCTGACCCATGAAAGAGGGGCGCGCCGGTGTCCCGGCACGCCCCCTGTCGTGTGTATCGCGATCACTTCACGTCGAAGCGATCCGCCTCCATGACCTTGGTCCAGGCTGCGGCGAAATCCGCCACGAAACGCTCCTTGGAGTCGTTCTGGGCATAGAACTCGGCCAGCGCCCGCAATTGCGAGTTCGAGCCGAACACCAGATCGACACGGGTGCCGGTCCATTTCAGATCGCCGCTGGCACGGTCGCGACCTTCATAGATGCCGTTCTCGGCCGGTGCCCATTCGGTGTCCATGTCCACAAGGTTGACAAAGAAGTCGTTGGTCAGCGCGTCGGACTTGTCGGTCAGCACCCCGTGTTTGGTGCCGCCGTGGTTGGCCCCCAGCATCCGAAGCCCGCCCACAAGCACTGTCATTTCCGGTGCCGCCAGGCCCAGCAGTTGCGCCCGGTCCACCAGCAGTTCTTCAAGCGAGACGGTGAACTCGGCCTTGGCGTAGTTCCGGAAGCCATCGGCCTGCGGTTCCAGCACCTCGAACGCCTCCACATCGGTCTCCTCGGCACTGGCGTCGGTGCGTCCCGGTGTGAAGGGCAGGGACAGATCATGCCCCGCGTTCTTCGCCGCCCGTTCGACCGCCGCATCGCCCGCCAGAACGATCAGATCGGCCAGAGAGACCTTCTTGTTGCCCGATTGTGCGCCGTTGAAGTCGGCCTGGATGCCTTCCAGAACCGACAGCACCTGTGCCAGCTGGTCGGGCTGGTTGACCGCCCAGTCCTTCTGCGGCGCCAGACGGATGCGTGCCCCGTTCGCACCGCCGCGCTTGTCGGAATCGCGATAGGTCGAGGCCGAGGCCCAGGCCGCCGACACCAGCGCCGCGTTGGACAGGTCGCTGGCCAGAACCTTTGCCTTCAGATCGGCCACATCGGCGGCATCGATCAGGTCGTGACCCACCGGCGGGATCGGATCCTGCCAGATCAGATCTTCGGCCGGAACCTCCTTGCCCAGGTAGCGGGACTTCGGCCCCATGTCGCGATGGGTCAGCTTGAACCACGCCCGCGCGAAGGCATCGGCGAATTCCTCGGGGTTGGCATGGTAATGGCGCGAGATCTTCTCGTATTCCGGGTCCATCTTCATGGCCATGTCCGCCGTGGTCATCATCAGCTTGACGGGTGCGTCCGACCCGTCGACCTGCGGCGCGTGGTCGTCGTTCGAAAGTTCGACCGCCTGCCAGATCTGCGCGCCTGCCGGGCTTTTGGTCAGTTCCCAGTCATAGCCCAGCAGCACATCGAAATAGCCCATGTCCCACTTGGTGGGGTTCGAGGTCCAGGGCCCTTCGACCCCGCTGCCGATGGCATCCACGCCCTTGCCCGACTTGTAGCTGCTGGCCCAGCCCAGGCCCATCTGTTCGATCGGCGCGGCTTCGGGTTCGGGGCCGACCAGTGCCGCGTCGCCGGCGCCATGGGCCTTGCCGAAAGTATGGCCCCCGGCGGTCAGCGCCACGGTTTCCCAGTCGTCCATGGCCATGCGGGCAAAGGTTTCGCGAATGTCGGCGGCCGAGGCCAGCGGATCGGGGTTTCCGTCCGGGCCCTCGGGGTTCACATAGATCAGGCCCATCTGCACGGCCGCCAGCGGGTCTTCCAGATCACGCTCGCCGGAATAGCGCTTGTCCGCCAGCCATTCGGTTTCCTTGCCCCAATAGATGTCGTCCTCGGGCTCCCAGATATCTTCGCGGCCCCCGGCGAAGCCGAAGGTCTTCAAACCCATGGATTCCAGCGCCACGTTGCCGGTCAGGACGTACAGATCGGCCCAGGACAGGCGGTTGCCGTACTTCTGCTTGATCGGCCACAGCAGGCGCCGCGCCCGGTCAAGCAGCACGTTGTCGGGCCACGAGTTGAGCGGCGCAAAGCGCTGGCTGCCGGACGAGCCGCCGCCGCGCCCATCGGCGGTGCGATAGGTGCCCGCGCTGTGCCAGGCCATGCGGATGAAGAACGGGCCGTAATGACCATAATCCGCCGGCCACCAGTCCTTGCTGTCGGTCATCAGCGCGGTCAGATCGGCCTTTACCGCATCCAGGTCCAGCTTCTGGAATTCCTCGGCATAGTTGAACGTGCCGCGCAGCGGATCGGGCTTGGCCGAATGCTGGTGCAGGATCTTCAGGTTCAACTGGTTCGGCCACCATTCCTTGTTGGAAGTGCCACGGTTGCCCGCCATCACTGGCGTGCCATGCATGACCGGGCATTTGCCGCTGTCGTTTCCGTCCATTGTCGTCTCTCCCATCGTCGGTTCATTTGAAGTTTGTGTCGCGAAGCATCGCGCCGTTGTGTGTTCTGAGGTGAGGGTATCAAGTCTTGTCGATAACGAAAATTAGCATGTTTTTATTGAATCAATAATTTTGCCTTATAGGGCGGTGCCGCCATCGGACCCGCCCGCCATCGGTTCCGCAACCTGCCAGAAATGGGCCACACTGATCCCTTCGCTGGAAACCACAACCTGCGTGCGGGTTGGCGCGGGCAGATCGCCCAGCCGTGTCTGTTCGTGCACCAGAACGCGGGCGCCCGGGCGGGCGCGGCTCAGAACGCGGGGCAGGATCGAGGTCAGCACATAGGTCGGCAGAAACAGGAAGATGATCGTGGCGCGGCTCAGGTCGGCCTCTTCCGCAAAACCCTGCAGGATCTCGACACGGTCTTGCAAGGCCGGGTCCAGCGCAGCGCGGGCGTCCTTCGCAGCGGCGACAAGCACCAGGTTGGCCTCGACCCCGATGGCGCGGCACCCGAATTGCTGCGCGGCCGCCAGAACAACCCGCCCGTCGCCACAACCAAGATCGACCAGAACATCCTCTGGTCCGGGGGCCACGACGTTCAGAAGCGGGGCGATCAGGGGGGCGGGCGTACCCAGGAAATCGATGTCCGACAGCGGCGCCTTGCGGCCCGACAGGCGATTGCGCATCACGCGCGCCAGACGGAAAGCGGGATAGGCCCAGCCGAGGACCGCCGGCAGGGGCCGTGCCACAATGTCGGCCATCCGCGGCTGCATCTTGTCCGGCAATCCGCTGCCCGACCCCTCCAGATACAGAACCACGCGCGCCGTCACCTGATCGCTGCGCACAAGGGTGACACGGGACAGATACCGCCCCATTGCGGCCACCTGCCCCGCCGTCGGCTGAAACGGCAGGTCAAAGCCCAGCGGAGCAAGCGCGGTCAGCGCCGGTCCCAGATCCGGCGTGGCAAGGCGCAGGGCGGTCTGGTGATGCTGCAAAGCGCCGTGATCTTCCGGCCCGACCACAGGGTGAACGCTTATCCCTGCGGCCTGGCAAGCCCGCGTGACGTCTTCGCGCACCGACAGCATCCGCCGGGAAATCGCAGCACAGGCTGCAACCAGATCGCGCGCGACCCCGGAAGTCCCCAGTTCGGACGCCACCTGCGCTGCCGTCTGATCGTGGATGGCCGCCACAAGCGCGGCGGAATGATTTGTCTGTGTCACGCGGCAACCTCGGCAGACCCTGGGAACGACTGCCGAACCGTTGCCCGCGCGAAATTTTTTGTCAAATTTTTGCGGACATTTGAAATATTCAGGCTAATATTTCCTTAAGATACATGTTTGTTGGTACCACTGCGAAATGTTCTGGTTGAGGAGAATTGAAAGAATGAAATTGCGCGGCTTCTTTGCACTTTGCGCCGTATTGCTGATGGCAGCCCTGCCTGCTGCTGCACATCGGCTCAATGAAACCTATGTCTATTTCACGGTCACCGACGATACCCTGTCGGGCCGGATCGAGGCGCGGCTGGAAGATCTCGACGGGCTGGTGGGGCTGGATGCCGATGGCGACGGGCAGGCCACGCCCGAGGAATTCGAAGCTCAGGCCGACGCCGTTCTGGCGCGCTTTGCAGATCGCCTGACGCTTCAGGACGGCAGCACCGATCATCCGGTCGTATTCACCGATCACACCTTCCTGCCGACGCCACAGGGCGTGTTCGTGCAGATGAATTTCGATGTGCCGAGCATAAAGGAAACGCCGGAAGGGCTGAACGTCGTCTACCGCTCGCCCTTCCAGGACACGGACCCCGGCCATCTGGGTTATGGGTTGATCGAGAACAACACCCGCACCGGGGTCGAGGACAACGAAGGCCATATCGCGGTGATCTTCAACGCAGACGCCCCGGCGCAATGGCTCTCGCTGGTGGGCGACCCGCCGTGGACCGTGTTCGTCGAATTCGTGATCCACGGCATCTGGCACATCTGGCTGGGCTTCGACCACGTGGTGTTCCTTGTGGCGCTGCTGCTGCCCGCCGTCCTGCGCGCCGACAACCGTCAGTGGCTGCCCGTCGACGACTTCCGGGCCGCCTTCATCAATGTTCTGAAGATCGTCACCGTTTTCACCCTCAGCCATTCGGTCACGCTGACGCTGGCCGGGCTTGGGATCGTGACGCTGCCGGTGTCGCTGGTGGAGGCGGTGATTGCCCTGTCGATCATCGTGGTGGCGGTGATGAACTTCTTCCCGTCGATGCATCGCTACACGCTGGCGGTGGTGCTGGTGTTCGGCTTGTTCCACGGCTTCGGTTTTGCCAACGTGCTGGCACCGCTGGGGGTTCAGCCGTCGGCCAAGGTCATCGGGCTGGCGGCCTTCAACATCGGGGTCGAGATCGGACAAGTGGCCATCGTGATCGTGCTGTTCCCGATCCTCTTCGCGCTGCGGCGGCTGGCGGTCTATCCGATGCTGGCAACCCAGCTGGCCTCGGTGGTGTTCATCCTGCTGGCGGCGGTCTGGTTCGTCGAGCGCAGCTCGGGCATCTTCTGGCGCCTGCAACAGCAGCTGCTGGCCGCCTGGACCTAGGGGCCGCACATGGAGGGTTCGCTGACAGATCGGCTGGCCCGCGTGGCGCAGGACCGGCCCAAAGCCGATGCGGTGATCTTTGGCGATCAGTCCCTGACGTTCGCCGGTCTGGCCGACCGCGCCGCGCGGTTGGCCGGCAGGCTGAAGGCGCTTGGGGTCCAGCGCGGTGACCGCATCGGCATCAGCCTGCAGCGCGGGCTCGAGATGCCGGTGGCCGTCTATGGCGTGATGCTGGCGGGCGCGGCCTATGTCCCCATTGACCCGACCGCGCCCCCGGACCGGATGCAGCACATCCTGCGCGATTGCGGCATCGGCGTCCTGATCACGCAGGAGGCCCGCGCCGACCAGATTGCCAGGGCCGCGCCCGGCACCGGCCTGCACAGCGTGATCGGGGTCGCAGCCCCCCTGGACGGGCTGACCACGCTGCCCTTCGACGCGGCGCTGGACAGCCCTCCGCATCGTGAAACCCTTGGCCCCGACGACCTTGCCTACATCATCTTCACCTCCGGCTCGACCGGGGTGCCGAAGGGGCTGACGCACACCCATGCCAGCGCGCTGTCCTTCGCCCGGATGGCCGCCGACCTGTACGATTTGGGTCCGAAAGACCGGATGGCGGCGACATCGGCCCTGCATTTCGACATGTCCTGCATGGAGATGTTCGCGGGCCTGCTGAGTGGCGCCTGCATCGTCATGGTCCCTGAAGCCCATGCCATGATGCCCGCCAGCCTGGCGCAATTGCTGGAAGATCAGCGCATCACCACGCTGTATACCGTGCCTTTCCAGTTGATCCGCCTGGTCGAGGCCGGGGCGCTGGAGGCCCGGGATCTGCGCGCCCTGCGGCTGGTGATCCACGCCGGTGAACCGATGCCGCCGCGCCCCATCGCTGAACTGCGCGCGGTGCTGCCCCATGCGCGGTTTTCCAATTTCTATGGCCCGGCCGAGGTCAATGGCGTCACCCATTGGGACCATGCGCCCGACGGCACCGATCCGACTGCCCCGGTGCCCATCGGCTACGCCTGCGCCCATGCCGATCTGTTGATCGATGGCGAGACAGCGGACAGCGGCGAGCTTCTGGTGGCGACCCCGGCCATGATGCGCGGTTACTGGCGCCGTCCCGATCTGGATGCCACCTGTTTCGTGACCCGCCCCGGCACCGACGGGACGCCGCAAAGGTACTATCGCACCGGTGATCTGGTGCGCCGGGGCCCGGATGGCGCGCTGATGCTGCTGGGCCGCGCCGACCGGCAGATCAAGCTGCGTGGCTACCGGGTTGAACTGGACGAGGTGGAACTGGCGCTGGAAGCCCACCCCGCCGTGTCCGAGGCTGCCGCCCTGCTGTCCGCCGACATGCTGCGCATCCTGGCCTTCGTGCGCCTGGCGCCCGAACAGACGGCACAGGAGGCTGCATTGCGCGAGATCGCGGCCTTGCGGTTGCCTTCGCACGCGGTGCCTGCCAGCATTCGGGTCCTGCCACAATTCCCGCGCACAGCCACCGGCAAGATCGACCGCCGCCGCCTGTTGGCCGTGGACACTGCACAATGATCGGAGATCCGAGCGATGACTGACCCAAGGGCCGCGCGGCTGTCCCAGGTGCAAGCCTTTATCGAGACGACACTGCTGCGGGGCCGCGCCGTCGCCCGTGACGAGGAGCTTCTGCTGTCGGGACTGCTGGATTCGCTGGCGGTCATGGCCCTTGTGGCCGAGGTCGAGCGCATCGCGGGCCGCCCGGTCCCGCCCACCGATGTGCTGATCGAAAACTTCACCACGCTGGACGCCATCGGCGCCTATATGGACAGGCAGGACAGCGCATGACCGAACCGGAGACCGTCGCCATTCCGCTGACGCAAAGCCAGGGCCTGATCTGGACCGGCCAGTCACTGGCGCCCGAGGCTCCGCTTTATAACATGGTCTGGCGGATCGGACTGCGCGGGGCGCTGGACCCGGACCGTTTCGCCGCCGCCTGGGCGCAGGTGGTGACCGGTGCCGATATGCTGCGCGCGCGGTTTGAAACTCTGCAAGGTCAACCGGTCCAGACCGTCGCCGGGGCCGGGCCTGCGCTGCAAGTCCTGGACCTGAGTGGCGAGGCCGACCCGCAACGCGCCGCCGACGACTGGATTGCTACCGATGCCGCGATCCCGGTGGACCTGACCCAAGGGACCTGGCGCAGCCGGTTGCTGAAACTGGGGGACAGCGACTGGATTTGGTACCTGAACCAGCATCACATCGCGACCGACGGGGCGGCGGGGGCTGTCTTGCTGCGCCGGATGGGGGCAGCCTATGCCCGGACCGATCTGCCCAGCCCGCCGCAATTCGCCGACCACGCCCGCGCGCTGGCCGGGGCCGCGCCGCCGGACCCCGCGATCCGCGCCTTCTGGGAGGCGCAGGCCGAGGGTCACCGCCCGATGACGCCGCCCTACGGGGCCACCCGGCAGCCGGGGCAGCCGGCCTCGCAACGGCTGCGGCTGGACTTCGGCGCCGACCGATCCGCCCGCCTGCGCGCCTGCCTTGCCAATCCGCGTTTCGCCGCGATCAGCCGTGACCTTGGCGCCTTTGCCCTTTGGGCCGCGCTTTATGCCGGATGGCTGCACCGGATCACCGGCGACACCGTGATCCGCATCGGCGCACCGTTCCACAACCGCCTGACCCCCGCGCAGCAGGACACCGTCGGCCTGTTCATCGAGATGCTGCCCCTGACGGTCGGGGTGCAGGCAGGCGACACGCTGGAGACCCTGTTCGACCGCTGCCTGAGCGCGGCCATCGACTATCTGCGCCACGCCCGGCCCGGCGCGGGCACCCCGGAAACCGTGGCGCTGTTCAACGCGGTGCTGAACTTCATGCCGGTGCAGATCCCGCCGCTGGCCGGTCTGGAAACGGATGTGCAATGGCTGCAGGCTGGCGCCCATGACGGCGCCCATGACTTGCGGCTGCATGTCTATGACTTCAATGCCACCGGCACCTTTACGGTCGAAATGGATGTGAACGCGGCCCTGCTGAGCGCCCCGGCCGGTGAAGCCGCCGCCGCGCAATTCCTGTCCCTGATCGACGCGGCGCTGGAAGGTCCCTCGCGGCCGTTGAACCAATTGGCGCTGACCGACAACCGCGACAGTATCCTGACCGGCCCGGACAGTCCCGCTACGCCCGCTTCCGTGCTCGACCCCATCGCCACCCATGCAGGCAGCGCGGCCCCGGCGGTGATCTGTGGCGATGCCAGCCTCAGCCACGCAGAACTGGCCAGCCTGTCGGACCGTTTCGCCTCCGCCCTGGTGGCCCTTGGCGTGTCGCCGGATCGCCCGGTGGCCATTTGCGCGCGGCGCAGCCTGCGCCTTCCGGCGGCAGTTTTGGGGGTGCTGAAGGCCGGGGGCTGTTTCGTGCCCCTTGCCACGGACACGCCGCCCGACCGCGTTGCCGCGATCCTGAACCGGCTGAAGCCCGCGGCCATCATTGCCGATGCGGCAGGGCGCGCCCTGTTGCCATCCGACACTGCCCCGCTGCTGGCGCTTGAGGCGGATCTGCCCGAAGGCACCACCGCGCCGGGGCCGGGATCGCTGGCCTATGTGATCTTCACTTCGGGCTCCACCGGTACGCCCAAGGGGGTCGAAGTCGCCCACGACGCCTTTGCCCGCTACATCGACTGGGTCGCGCGCAGCCATGGACCACAGGGGCCAACCGATATGCCGTTGTGCTCGGCGCTGGGGTTCGACCTGACGCTGACCGCGCTGTTCGTGCCGCTGGTCACCGGCGGGGCGATCCATGTCTATCCGGAAACCCCCGGCGGCACCGATCTGGCCATTCTGGATGTCTTTGCGCAGGACGCGGTGGATGTGGTCAAGCTGACCCCGGCGCATCTGGCGCTGGCGGTGGCGCAGGGCTCCCCGGTGCGCCGCATCTCGACGCTGATCCTGGGCGGCGAGAACCTGACCACCGCCCTGTGTCGCAAGGCACGGGCACGGCTGGGCGCGCATCTGACGCTGGCCAATGAATACGGCCCGACCGAGGCAGTGGTGGGCTGCATGCTGCACCGGTTCAACCCGGCCACCGACACCGGCGCCAATGTGCCCATCGGCCAGCCTGCGGACGGCATGACAATCGCCATCCTCGACAAGGGCGGCAACCCGGTACCCGAAGGGATCGTGGGCGAGATCCACATCGGCGGCAATCGCCTGGCGCGCGGCTATTACCACGACCCCGATCAGACCGCCGCCGTGTTCCGGCCTGACCCGTTTGGCACCGGCCCGAAGCTGTACGCCTCGGGCGATCTGGCACGGCTGTGCCCGGATGGGACCGTCAACTATCTGGGCCGGGCCGACCAGCAGTTGAAACTGTCCGGCGTGCGCATCGAACCTGCCGAGGTCGAGGCCGCCTTGCTGAGCCATGACGCCGTCAGTGCCGCCCATGTGCTGGCCTGGACCCCCGGCACCGGCAAGGCCGCGCGCTGCACCCGCTGCGGGTTGAGCGACACCGTTCCCAATGTCACGCTGGACGTCGAGGGCATCTGTGACATCTGCCGCGCGTTTGAAGGCATCCGCGATGCGGCGCAGGCCTATTTCGACACGCCCGAAGGCCTGCAGGCCGAACTGGCCCGCGCCCGCGCCCGCAAGACCGGCAAACACGACGCCATCATGCTGCTGTCGGGCGGCAAGGACAGCGCCTATGCCCTGTATCGTCTGGCCGATCTGACCCGCGACGTTCTGGTGCTGACACTGGACAACGGCTTTCTGTCCGAAGGGGCCAAGGACAACATCCGCCGCATGACCGCCGATCTGGGGCTGGAGCATCGGTTCCTGACCACCCCGGCGATGAACGAGATCTTCCGGGACTCGTTGCAGCGGTTTTCGAACGTCTGCCAGGGCTGTTTCAAGACCATCTACGCACTGGCCCTGAAGGTCGCGCGGGACGAGGGCATTCCGGCCATCGTCACCGGGCTGAGCCGCGGGCAGTTCTTCGAAACCCGCCTGACGCCCGACCTGTTCCGGGGCCGGACCCCCAGCCGCGCCGAGATCGAGGCCGTGGTGCTGCGCGCCCGCAAGGCCTATCACGGCATGGACGACAGCGTCGCCCGGCTGCTGGGAACCCATGAGTTTCTGGACGAAGAGGTGCTTGAGGATATCCGCTTCATCGACCTCTATCGCTACATCGACGTGCCGGTGTCCGAGATCTACCGCTTCCTGGACACCCATGCGCCCTGGGTGCGGCCTGGCGATACCGGCCGGTCCACCAATTGCCTGATCAACGATCTGGGCATTCATGTGCACAGCCGACGCGAGGGCTATCACAACTATGCCCTGCCCTATGCCTGGGACGTGCGCCTGGGCCACAAGACCCGCGACGAGGCCCTGCGCGAGTTGGACGACGACATTGATCCCGCCAAGGCCGAGGCCTTGCTGGCACAGATCGGGTTGGAGGAGCGCGCGCTGCCACCCCGGCGCGGCGGCCTTGTGGCCTATGTGGCGGGCGACGTGGATTCGGCAGAGTTGCGGGCGCATCTGGCCGCCCGCCTTCCGCGCGAGATGATGCCTAGGCACCTGGTGCGCCTTTCGGCCCTGCCCCTGACCGCGAATGGCAAGGTGGATCGCGCCGCCCTGCCGCGCCCGGACCCGGTGCTCAGCACCCCCGACAGCACCCGTGAACCGGCAGAAACTGCGACCGAGCGGGCGCTTCTGGAGATCTACCAGAGGATGCTCGGGCGCGAGGATTTCGGCGTCACCGACAATTTCTATGACATCGGCGGCGAAAGCATCGCGGCCATCCAGATCGCGCTGGCCGCCGGGGAGGCCGGTCTTGCGGTTGGCTCGACCGCCGTTTTCGAACATCAGACCATCCGGGCGCTGGCCCAGGCCGTGGACGGCGCCACGCCGGTGAAACCCGCCCCGAAAGTGACCAAATCCCGCGCCCCGCTGATCGATCTGGGGGCCGAGGATATGGCCGCCCTGGGCCGGGTACGGGCGCGCAAGGCGCGTGTGGACACCCCGTGATCGCAGGCGAAATCCCCGAGGTCGAGGAAATCCTGCCGCTGGCGCCGGCGCAGGCCGGGATGCTGCTGGAACTGACCCGTGGCGATGCCCCCGAGGGCGCCTATCTGGGCGTGCTGCGCTTCACGCTGGACGGGACACTTGACCCGCAGGCTTTCGCCACGGCCCTGCGCGCAACGGCAGCGGCGCGCGATGTCTTTCGGCTGTCCTTCGAATGGGAAGGCTTGAAGCAGCCGGTGCAGCTTCTGCACCCGCAGACCGACCTTCCTGTGACCATCGAAGACTGGACCGGGCGGCAAGAGGCCGAGATTGCCGAAAGGGCGGAACAGGAGCGCGCCCGCAGCTGCGATCTGCGGCAGGCGCCCCTGTCGCGCGCGGTGCTGCTGCGGCTGGCCCCGGACCGGCATGTCTGCCTTTGGGTTCTGCACCATCTGATCTGCGACGGCTGGTCGGCCCGGATCCTGTTGCAGGCGGTCATGTCCCGCCTCGGCGGTCAGCCGGTGCCTGCCGCCCCGCCGTTTCGCGACCTGCTGGCATGGCAGGTCAGCCGTGATGACAGCGGCGCAGAGGCGTTCTTTCGCGACTATCTTGCCGGGCTGGCCCCGCCCACGCCGGCGGCGATCCCCGCAGCCGCGCCCTCTGGCGCGAGCACCCGGATCGAGGTGCGGCGTTTGCCGGTGGACCCGGCGCTGGACCGCGCCGTCAGCACGCTGGCCCGCAACCTGCGGGTCACGCCGCCAGCGGTGTTCTCGGCCCTGCTGGCGGTGCAGTTGCGCCGTTTCGGCGCGGGCGAGGACGTGGTGTTCGGCCAGACGGCCTCGGGGCGGCCGCCGGATCTGGCCGGGGCGGACACCATGGTCGGCCCGTTTGTCAGCACCCTGCCGACCCGCTTGCAGATCGATCCGCAAGCACCCGTGGCGGAGCTGATCCGGCAGGCCAGCGCCGATGCGCTGACCCGCCGTCCGTTCGAAACCGCCGCGCTGCGCGACGTCATGCGCTGGTCCGGGTTGGGGGCGGGGGGGCCGCTCTATCACACGCTGTTTGTCTACCAGGGTCTGCCACCGGTGCCGCCCGAAGGCGCAGGGCTGCACCTGCGCGACCTTTCCACCGATGTGACCAGCCCCGACGCAATGGCGCTGCTTTATCATCCCGGCGCGGCCCCGGCGCTGGACCTGCATGTGAACCGCGAGGTGCATGATCCGGATACAGCCGAGGCCTTCGCCCGCGACTATCTGGATCTGGTGGCTGAGGCGGTGCAGCACCCCGAAACCCCGGTCGCAGCCCTTGCCCGTCGCATCGCCAAGCCCCCTGCCCCCGAACCTGCAGCGCGGGTGTCCTTTCCCACATTGCCACAGGCCATTGCGGCCCATGCAGCGCGCGATCCCGACGCCCCCGCCCTGCGCTGCGGCGACGAACAGATGACCTATGGCGCGCTGATGCAGGCTGCCGAAGGGGTGGCCGCCGCGCTGGCCGAAGCCGGGATCGGACCCGGCGATATCGTGCCGGTGGCCATGGCGCGTTCGACGACCTGTGTCGCGGCGATGCTGGGAGTGATGCTGCGCGGCGCGGCCTATGTGGTTCTGGACCTGAGCTATCCGCGCGCGCATCTGCAAAGCATCCTCGACACGGTGGCGGCCAAGGCGGTGCTGACCCGGCCAGAAGACGAAGGGCGCAACGCCTGGACCGACCTGCCGCGCCTTCTTCCCGGATCGGGCCGTGTTCCGGCGGAGCCCCTGACGGGGGAGGAGATTGCCTATGTGCTGTTCACCTCGGGCTCCCAAGGACAGCCCAAGGGGGTGCAGGTCAGCCATGCCAACCTGGCCTATTCGACCGGGGTGCGCAGGCAAGTTTACGGAGGCGATCCGGCTGCATTCCTGATCCTGTCGCCGCTGGGGTTCGACAGTTCCGTCGCCGGGCTGTACTGGGCGCTGGCCAGCGGTGGCGAGGCGGTACTGTCACCGCCCGAGGCCACCCGCGACCTTGCCGCCCTTGCGCGGCTGATCCACAGCACAGGACCCTCGCACATGCTATGCCTGCCGGGGTTGTACCAGCACCTTCTGGACACGGCCGCCGCGGGCGATCTGGCCGCACTCGACACCGTGATCGTCGCCGGAGAACCGCTGCCGCCCGCCCTGATCGCGGCGCATCGCGACAGGCTGGGCGCGCGGCTGTTCAACGAATACGGCCCCACCGAAGCGACGGTCTGGTGTACCGCGTTCGACACGGCCGCGCATGACGGCGGCGATGACGTGCCCATTGGCCGGGCCATTCCCGGCAGTCGTATCGCGATCACCGATCCCGATGGCGCGCCGCTGCCGGATGGCACGCTGGGAGAGATCACCGTCAGCGGCCCCGGCGTGGCTGCGGGCTATCTGGGGGGGCCGGACATCGACAGCGGGGCGTTTTCCGGCGTTGGAGACACGCGCGCCTATCGCACAGGCGATCTGGGGGTGCGGCGGCCCGATGGGGTCGTGCTCTATCGCGGGCGCTGCGACGCGCAGGTCAAGATCCGGGGCCACCGCGTGGAACTGGCCGAGGTTGAAGCGGCCCTCGGCACCCTGCCCGATCTGGGCGACCGCGTGGTGCTGGCCGAGGATGCCCCCGGCGGCACCCGGCTGGTGGCGGTGGTGCAGACCGGCGATCCGGCGGCGATCCGCGCCGCACTGACTGCCCGCCTGCCCGCCCATATGGTGCCCGCCGAAATTCGCGTGATCCCCGATCTGCCGCGTCTGCCCAACGGCAAGATCGACCGCCGAGGCTTGTTGGAGCTTTGCCCTGCCATGCCGCCCGACGTGCGGGAACCGGACGGCTATATCGCCGCTCAACTGGCCGGGATCTGGCAGGGGCTTCTGAACATCGACCGTGTCGGTCCGGACGACAATTTCTTCGACCTTGGCGGCGACTCTCTGCTGGCCATGCGGGCGGTCTTTGCCGCCGAGGCCGCAGGCCTGCCCCTTGCCGCGCATGAGATCTTCGACCATCCGGTGCTGTCGCAGCTTGCCGCCCGGATCGAGGCCCGACCGGCCGGACAGGTCATCACCACCGATGACGGGCTGCTGGCGCGACTGCACCCAGAGGGCGACGCGGATCCGTTCCTGATGATCCACGGCAGCCCCGAGATGTGCGCGCATCTGGGTCATGCTTTGGGGCCGGACACGCCGCTGTGGTTCCAGTTCTCCAGCTATCTGCGCGGGCCGGTGCCCCGTGGACAGGATATCGCGGCGATGGTGGCCGCGCTGAAGCCCCTTGCCCGCACCCTGTTTGACGGCCGCCCGGTGCGGCTGGGCGGATATTCGATGGGCGCGGTGCTGGCCATCGAGCTGGCCCGCCAGTTGCGCAATGAGGGCTGCGAGGTGCCCTTCGTTTTCCTGCTGGACCCGTCGTGGGATTGCGGCGGCACCAACGCGCCCGCCGCCGTGACAGCGGCCCATCGGGCCAAATCGGCGCTGTTGTCGCGCGCGCTGAATATCGGTGCGCGGCTGGGGCTGGGGGACGCCGAACGCCTGCGGTTATCGGCGGTGGGCCACTATTACCGCGCGGCGCTCCTGGCTTACCGGCCTGCGGGCTATGACGGTCCGGTGCACCTGGTGATGTCGCGGGACGGCACCGCGCTGCTGGACCCCGGCGGCTGGCTGCCGAAGACCTGCCCGAACCGGCGCGACTCCCGGCTGGAGGTCAGCCATTTCGACCTTCAGCACGACACAGATGCGCTGTTTGCATGGACCGCGCTGTTGACCCGGATGCTGTTGGAAGAGGCGGAGCCCTGAGATGGATTTGACGATCACCGATGACATGGCACAGCGCGGGGCCGCAGCCCGACACTTTGCCAAGGACCATCTGAACGCCGGATTGGCCGAACGCGACCGGCGCGGCACGCTGGAGGCGGCCGAATGGCGGTCCCTTTGGAGCGCCGCCGCCGACCACGGTCTGCTGCGGCTGGGCCTGGACACCGCCCATGGCGGCGACGGCACCGACCTGATGACCGCAACCCATGTGTTGCACGAGGTCGGCCATTGGTGCCGCGACACAGGTGTGTTGCTGGCGCTGAATGCCACGCTGTGGACCGTTCTGCGGCCGCTGGTGGAATTCGGGACCGAGGCGCAACAGGCGCGCTACCTGCCCCGGCTGCTGTCGGGGGACTGGATCGGCGCTGATGCGGTGACCGAACTGGCCTCGGGCTCGGACGCCATGGCCTTGCAGACGGAAGCGGTGCGTGACGGCGACAGCTATGTGCTGAACGGCCAGAAGGCGTTCATCGGCATGGCGCCCTGTTGTGACCTTGCGCTGGTCTTTGCGCGCACCAACCCGGCGGCGGGGGCCTGGGGGGTCAGCGCATTTCTGGTCGAAACCAGCTTGCCGGGGGTCACGCGCGGCCCAGAGGTCGAGAAACTGGGCCTGCGCACCATTCCCACCGGGTTCCTTGGCTTCACCGATGTGCGCCTGCCCGACAGCGCCCGTCTTGGCCCGGAAGGGGCAGGCGCGTCGATCTTTGCCCGTTCGTCGGAATGGGAACGACAGATGGTGCTTTGCGCGCATGTCGGGGCCATGAAACGACAGTTGGAAGCCTGCGTCGCCTTCAGCCAGCAGCGCAGCGTCTTCGGGCAGCCCATCGCCAGGCACCAGTCGGTGTCGAACCGGCTTGCAGACATGCGGGTGCGCTATGAGACCTGCCATCTGATGCAGCGCCGGGCGGCATGGCAGATGCAGACCGGCACCGGGGATGCGGCCGCGGCGGCGATCACCAAGCTGCATATCTCCGAGGCGCTTCTGGCCTCGAGCCTGGACGCGGTGCGCACCATGGGCGGGCAAGGCTTCCTGTGGGAGGCCGAGGCCGCCCGCGATCTGCGTGACGCGGTGGGCGGTGTGCTTTATGGCGGCACCTCGGATATTCAGCGCAACATCATCGCGCAGTTCCTGCCCGGTTGGGCCGCCAAGAGCTGAACGCGGTTTCCGCAGACGTCAGGCGGTGTTCCGGCGGCGCGATCCGGGATTTCGCCGGTTCGCAGACTGCAGACCGCCATTGCATCCCATGTCGCTTCAGACCCGGCCCACCGGATGCCGTTCGGCACCCTTTGCAAGGGCCAGCAGACACAGCCAGTCATGCGCCACGGTCGCCGCCGCGATGGCGGTGATCTCGGCATGATCGTAGGGCGGAGAGACCTCGACCACGTCCAGCCCGACCAGGTTCAACCCTTCCAGACCGCGAATGAACTCCAGCGCCTGCCAGGACGCAAGCCCGCCCGGTACCGGCGTGCCGGTTCCCGGAGCAAACGCCGGGTCCAGCCCGTCCACGTCGAAGCTGATGTAGACCGGCGCATCCCCGGCCCGCGCCCGCGCGATGTCGATGGCGGCCTGAATGCCATTGCGATGCACCCAGGGCGAGGTCAGCACCTCGAACCCATGGGTGCTGTCATTATAGGTGCGCAGCCCGACCTGGGTGGAGCGGCTGACATCGACGATGCCCTCGTGGGCCGCGCGGGCAAACATGGTGCCGTGGTCCAGACTGACACCATCATCGTCCCATGTGTCGCAATGGGCGTCGAACTGGATCAGGGCCAACGGGCCATGGCGCTTGGCATGGGCGCGCAGCAGCGGGTAGGCGATGGAATGGTCGCCGCCCAGCGTCAGCAACTTGGCACCGCTGGCGAGGATTTCGTCGGCATGGGCCTCGATCGCCGGGGGCACGGTTTGCGGGTGGTGCGGATCGAGATGCACATCGCCATAGTCGATGACGTCCAGCAGTTCGAACGGGTCGATGCCCGAGGGAAAGGCCTTCAGTTCGGCCAGTTGCACCGATCCGGCGCGGATCGCCTGCGGCCCCAGCCGACAGCCGGGGCGGAAGGTCACGGCGGTGTCGAAGGGCACCCCGGTCACCACCACATCGACGCCCGCAAGATCGCGGCTGTAGTTGCGCCGCAGGAAGCTGAGCGCACCGCCATAGGTCATCTCGTGCCAGCGGCCGCGCGCGGTATCCTTGCGGCGGAACGCCTGATCGCCCTTTGTCATGAACCATTCTCCAAGCTGGTCGTGTTTTGCGTATCACCAAGACCCCCGCACCGTATAGGTTGGTCGGACCACCGGCTGGTCGGCAAGCGTCGGTTCAGACGTCCCACCACCGTCAGATAGCTGTCAATCCCGGGCGGTGCTGAACGCCGTGGCTCTAGGCCGGACTTGGCCACGGGCCCCTTTTCTTGTAGCTTTTGCTGATTTGTGATACTCTTATGATTATTTGTATCAATTATCGGGCTCTTGTCAACCGGTTCCCGCTGAACAAGCGTGCCCATGAGACCCGATCTCGCCAATTGACGGCGCGACCTCTGCGGAGTGCAAGGGCCGCCGAGCAATCAGCATTTTTCCCGTCATCCGTATGACCAGTTGATCATTCTGCCGCCGGAAGACCATGGCGCGGGAGGTGCAATCCGGCACGCGGCGGCGCGCGACGCCCTTTGCACGCGATCGCCGAACTTTGTGATAGTCTTTTATGCACGATGGCCCCATATGGCGTCCGTGCCCTTGCGTGAAATCCGTCGATTCTGTCTGAAATCATCACTCGATGCCCTTGTCTGCTCGGCACCGGATCGCCAGATCTGCAGAAGTCTGTACCCTCTGCGCCGCCCTCCCGCCGGGATCGCGCCCGCAGGCCATCCCAAGGATTTTCCATGGCCCCCGCCCCTTCTTCCGACTGGCAGGCAGC
Organism: Fluviibacterium sp. S390; assembly: GCF_049800695.1. Taxonomy (NCBI): domain Bacteria; kingdom Pseudomonadati; phylum Pseudomonadota; class Alphaproteobacteria; order Rhodobacterales; family Paracoccaceae; genus Meridianimarinicoccus; species Fluviibacterium sp. S390. The sequence goes on from NZ_JBNAFN010000010.1 coordinate 35,544, forward strand.
CCTTCCAGCCCCGTTCCTGACCTATCGCGGCGACCGCCGCCTGGAAGAGGTGGAGTGCATCGTTCCCGACCTTGTCGGCAGTTCCCGCGGCAAGGCGATGCCGTCGCACAAGTTCTCGCCCGAGCAGACCTATGCCCTGCCGACCTCGCTGTTCTATGAAACCGTCAGCGGCGAATACGTCGATATTGCGGGGATCGAGAACCAGTGGACTGAGGTCGACATGGTGCTGCGCCCGGACATGTCCACGGCCTCGGCGGTGCCCTGGGCGGCGGATGCCACGCTACAGGTGATCTGCGATCTGGAGGATCGGCACGGCAACCCGGTGTCCATCGCGCCGCGCAACGTGCTCAAACGGGTGCTGGATCGCTATGCCGAACACGGCTGGCAGCCCATTGTCGCGCCGGAGTTGGAATTCTACCTGATCTCGCCAAACCTCGACTGGAACGATCCGGTGAAGCCGCCGGTGGGACGGACCGGTCGCCCCGGCTCGGCCCGGCAGGCCTATTCCATGGTGGCCGTCGATGAATACGGCGAGGTCATCGACACGATCTATGACTATGCCGAGGATCAGGGTCTGCACATCGACACACTGATCCAGGAAGGCGGCGCCGGGCAGATCGAGATCAACCTGATGCACGGCGACCCGATGGCGCTGGCCGACCAGGTCTTCTATTTCAAGCGCGCGATCCGCGAGGCCGCGTTGAAGCACAAGTTCTTCGCCACCTTCATGGCCAAGCCGATGCGCGACCAGCCCGGATCGGCCATGCACATTCATCAAAGCGTGCTGGACAAGCGCACCGGACAGAACATCTTCTCGAACCCGGATGGGTCGGAGTCCGAGGCTTTCTATCACTTCATCGGCGGCTCGCAGCGCCACCTGATGGAAGTCATGCCGCTGATCGCGCCCTATGTGAACAGCCACCGTCGCCTGACCGGCGGGATGAGCGCGCCGACCAACATGGAATGGGGCCACGACAACCGCACCACCGGTCTGCGCATCCCCAATGCCCGCCCCGAAGCCCGGCGGGTGGAAAACCGCGTCATCGGCATTGACGCGAACCCCTACCTTGCGCTGGCGGCTTCGCTGGCGGCAGGACTGAAGGGCATGACCGACCGCATCGCGCCGCGCCGCGCCGCGCAGGGCGAGATCTGGACCGACGGCGCGATCCTGCCCGAGGGCCCGTTCGATATGCTGGCCGCCTTCAACGAGGCGCATGAGATGCGGGCGCTGCTGGGGGCCGAGTTCTGCGCCGTGCTGTCCGCCATCAAGTTGGCCGAACTGAACGAATTTCAGCGCGAAATCTCGCCGTGGGAGCGCAAGCACCTGCTGCTGAACGTCTAGACCCTGCCGCGCGGTTACGGCTGGCGCCCGTCCGGCGGGGCTGGTTCTATGAATCACAACCGCGGGGCCGCCCGCCGCATCGACCAAGGGGACTGGGATGACCAAACTGCACACCGACCGCTTCTACATCAACGGCGCATGGGTGGCACCACAGGGCCGCGACACGCTGCCGGTCATCAATCCCGCCACCGCCCAACCGATTGCCACGGTGGCACTGGGGACTGCCGCGGATGTGGAGGCTGCCGTCTCCGCCGCCCGCGCCGCCTTTCCCGGCTTTGCGCGCAGCACCCTGGCCGAACGTCTGGATCTTCTGGCCGCGATCCGCGCGGGATATGAAGCGCGCTACGACGAGATGGCCGAAGCCATCAGCGCCGAGATGGGCGCGCCTATCGATCTCAGCCGCCGGGCGCAGGCGCAGGCCGGGCTTGGCAATCTGGACGGGGTGGTTGCAGCTGCAAAGCGGTTTGCCTTCGAGGAAATCAACCCAGCGGGCGACCTGTTGCGCCATGAGCCCATTGGCGTTTGCGCGCTGATCACGCCCTGGAACTGGCCCGCCAACCAGATCGCGCTGAAGGTCCTTCCGGCGCTGGCGGCGGGATGCACGATGGTGCTGAAACCCTCGGAACTGACACCGCTGTCGGCGCTGCTGTTTGCCGAGATCCTGGACGAGGCCGGGGTGCCTGCCGGGGTCTTCAACCTGATCAACGGCGACGGCCCGACGGTTGGGGCAGAACTGAGCCGCCATCCGAATGTGGACATGGTGTCCTTCACCGGCTCCACCCGCGCCGGGGTCGAGGTCGGCCGCGCCGCCGCCGCGACCATCAAGCGGGTGACGCTGGAACTGGGCGGCAAATCCCCCAACATCCTGCTTGACGATGTGGATCTGGAAAAGGCCGTGCGCCGCGGGGTACGCCAGTGCTTCAACAACACCGGGCAAAGCTGCAACGCGCCGACCCGGATGCTGGTGCCCCGCGCGCTGTACGCCAAGGCCGCCGAGATCGCCGCCGACACCGCCCGCACGACGATGGTCGGTGACCCCGCGCAACCCGGGCGTCACATCGGCCCGCTGGCCTCGGACATGCAATTCGACCGGGTTCAGGCGATGATCGCCAAGGGCATCGCGGAGGGGGCAACCCTTCTGGCCGGCGGCCTCGGCAAACCGGACGGGTTGGAAGATGGCTATTTCGTCCGACCCACGGTCTTTGGCGACGTCAGCAACGACATGACCATCGCGCGCGAGGAAATCTTCGGCCCGGTTCTGGTGTTGATCCCCTATGACAGCGAGGCCGAGGCCATCGCGATGGCAAATGACACGCTGTATGGACTGTCAGCCTATGTGCAGTCGGCCGATCCCGACCGGGCGATGGCCGTGGCGCGGGATCTGCGCGCGGGAACCGTGCTGATCAACGGTGCGGGTTTGGGCCAGGGCTCACCCTTCGGCGGCTACAAGCAATCGGGCAACGGGCGGGAGGGCGGTCTCCACGGCATCGCCGATTTCTGCGAGGTCAAGGCCATCGCGGGGCGCTGACCGCGCCGCCACGCGCCTCAGAGAAATTCGAACACCGCCGCGAAGACTTTTTCGGCGGCGCGGGTCACCGGCTGTTCCCGGTTCTGAATGACGAAACAGGGCGGCACGGTGATCGGCGTGGCCAGGTCAAGCGTGACCACATCCGCGTTCAAGCGGCCTTCGCACAACATCGCGGCGACCTCGCGCGAAAGCGGCGCAATGATGTCGGACGCCTGCACCATGGACAGTGCCACCAGCAGCGACGCGGTGTTGGTCACCCGCGACGGCGCGGGCAGGTCATGGGTCAGAAACGCGGAATCGACCGCCTCGCGGATCGGTGAGCCCAACACCTGCACCACCCATTCGCTGTCCAGCAGGTCGGTCAACGCGACCGCGCGCTGCGCCGCCAGCGGATGCGACGCCCGGACCAGGAAGGTCACTTCCTCGCTGCGGGCCGGATGCAGGCGGAAATCGCGGCTGTCATAGCCCGCCGGCAGCCGCGATATGATAAAGTCGAACCGGCCCGCGATCAGGCCCCGAACCAGTTCCGTCGAGGGGCCGACCTCGATCGTCATTTCGATATCGGCAGCTTCGGCCTTCACCTTCTGGATGGCCGGCATCAGCGTGCCGACGGCAGGGCCTGTGACCGTGCCCACGCGCACATGGCCGATCTTGCCCTCGTTGAACCGCTGGGCATCCGCGGCCAGTTCATCCATCTCTTCCAGGATCACCTTGGCGTGGCGAATGCAGATGGCGCCCAACGGCGTGGCTTCCATCCCCTTGGGATGCCGGGTGAACAGCGCGCCGCCGACCAGTTTCTCAACATCCGCCAGAATGCGCGAGGCCGCAGGCTGCGACACCGAGATCCTGTTGGCGGCCAACTGCAACTGCCCGGTTTCGGCAATGGTCATCAGCAGGCGCAACTGGTTCGGTTTCAGGCGGTGAGCGATGTCCATGAATGACCGTATAACAGAAATGGTATGCAGATCGCAGAGAATACGAATTGATTGCTATGTCAACCGGCTGTTAGCTGCCCCAACGGACCTCGTGAAGGTTCGAGGGAGACCGCGCCAACACAAGAACAACGGGCGCAACATGTGGAGGAACAACATGACTTTCAAATCGCTCCTGGCTTCGGCCGGTGCTGTCGTCCTGCTTGCTGGTGGGGCCTATGCCGAAGGCAAGGTCGGCATCGCGATGCCGACAAAATCCTCGGCGCGCTGGATTTCCGACGGCAACTCGATGGTCGAGCAATTCACCGCGGCCGGATATGAGACCGACCTGCAATATGCCGAAGACGATATCCCCAACCAACTGGCCCAGATCGAGAACATGATCACCAAGGGCGTCGATGTTCTGGTGATTGCCGCCATCGATGGTACGACCTTGTCGAACGCGTTGGAAAACGCCGCCGCCCTGGGCATCAAGGTCATCGCCTATGACCGCCTGATCCGCGACAGCGGCAACGTCGACTATTACGCCACCTTCGACAACTTCAAGGTCGGCGTCCTGCAGGCCACCAACCTTGTCAACGGGCTGAACGAACGCTTCGGCGATCAAAAGCCGTGGAACGTGGAACTCTTCGGCGGCTCGCCCGACGACAACAACGCCTATTTCTTCTACAACGGCGCCATGAGCGTCATCCAGCCTCTGATCGACGACGGGTCGATCAACATCGCGTCGGGGCAGATGGGCATGGACACCGTCGGCACGCTGCGCTGGGACGGTTCGGTCGCGCAGGCGCGCATGGATAACCTGCTGTCCGCGCATTACACCGACCAGACCGTGCACGGGGTGCTGTCGCCCTATGACGGGCTGTCCATCGGCATCCTGTCGTCGCTGAAGGGCGTCGGCTATGGCTCGGGCGATCAGCCGATGCCCATCGTGACCGGTCAGGACGCCGAGGTGCCCTCGGTCAAGTCGATCCTGGCGGGCGAGCAGTATTCAACCATCTTCAAGGACACCCGGTCGCTGGCCGGTGTGACCGTGGGCATGGCCGATGCGCTGCTGGCGGGCGGCGAGCCCGAGATCAACGACACCTCGACCTATGACAACGGCGTCAAGGTGGTGCCCTCGTATCTGCTGGAGCCGCTGCCGGTGACCGCGGCCAACTGGGAAGAGCGTCTGATCGACTCCGGCTACTACACCATGGACCAGATCCAGTAAGCCCGACGGGCAATTTCCGACCTGCCCGAACACCGCTTCGGGCAGGTCGCGATGACAGATGAGGATTGGGCATGTCTGCGCTTCTGGAAATGCGTTCGATCACAAAGACCTTTCCGGGCGTCAAGGCGCTGGATGAGGTCGAGCTGACCGTCCGCGAAGGCGAGATCCACGCGCTGGTCGGCGAAAACGGTGCTGGCAAATCGACCCTGATGAAGGTGCTCTCCGGGGTCTATCCGGCGGGCAGTTACGACGGCGAAATTCACTATGATGGCCAGCTGGCACAGTTCCGCGACATCGCGGACAGCGAGCGGCAGGGCATCATCATCATCCACCAGGAACTGGCGCTGGTGCCGCTTCTGTCCATCGCCGAGAACCTGTTTCTGGGCAACGAACAGGCGCGCGGCGGCATCATCAACTGGCAGTCCACCTTCCAGCAGACCGAAAAACTGCTGCGCAAGGTCGGGCTGAAAGAGGCGCCCTCGACGCTGGTCGACAAGCTGGGCGTCGGCAAGCAGCAACTGGTGGAGATCGCCAAGGCGCTGTCCAAGGAAGTCCGGCTGCTGATCCTCGACGAGCCGACGGCGGCGCTGTCGGAATCCGACAGCCAGGCGCTGCTGGACCTGATGCTGGAACTGAAGGCCGAGGGCGTGACCTGCATCATCATCAGCCACAAGCTGAACGAGGTGCGCCGCGTTGCCGACAGCGTGACGGTGATCCGCGACGGCACCACGGTGTCGACCATGGATGCCAAGGCCCAGCCGATCACCGAAGCCGCCATCGTGCGCGACATGGTGGGCCGCGACATGGCGCATCGCTACCCCGAACGCGAACGGCGTGCCGGCGACATGCTGATGGAGGTTTCCAACTGGAACGTCTGGCATCCCGAGCACAGCGACCGCCAGGTCATCCGCGATGCCACGTACAACGTGCGCGCCGGCGAGGTGGTGGGCATCGCCGGATTGATGGGCGCGGGCCGCACCGAACTGGCGATGAGCCTGTTCGGCAAGTCCTATGGCCGCAACATCAGCGGCGAGGTCAGGATCCGCGGCCAGAAGGCCGATGTCTCGGACGTGCCGAAGGCGATTGCGGCCGGGCTGGCCTATGTCACCGAGGATCGCAAGAGCCTGGGTCTGATCCTTGAGGAAACCATCCAGCGCAACGTGACGCTGGCCAATCTGCCGGGCGTGTCCTCGGTCGGGATCCTGAACGAGAACGAGGAAACCGAGGTTTCCGAGCGGTATCGCAAGGCGATGAACATCCGCACCCCCAGCGTGTTCCAGCGGGTCATGAACCTGTCGGGCGGCAACCAGCAGAAGGTGGTGTTGTCGAAATGGCTGTTCGCACAGCCCGATGTGCTGATCCTGGACGAGCCCACGCGCGGCATCGACGTCGGCGCGAAATTCGAAATTTACGGGATCATCAACGACCTGTCCGCGCAGGGCAAAGGCGTGCTGATGATCTCTTCCGAGATGCCCGAACTGCTGGGCATGTGCGACCGCATCTACGTCATGAACGAAGGCGCGCTGGTGGGCGAGCTTTCGGCCAAGGACGCCAGCCAGGAGCGCATCATGTCGCTCATCGTGACAGAATAAGGAGACCGGGGCATGGCTATGGCTGAGACCACGGACAACGAACCGACCAAGAGCGTCACCGACTACCTGAAGGCGCACCTGCGCGAATACGGGCTGCTGTTCGCCCTGATCGCCATCATGGTCTTCTTCCAGATCATGACGCAGGGCACGTTGCTGCGGGCGGTGAACATCACCAACCTGCTGCTGCAGAACAGCTATATCATCATCATGGCGCTTGGCATGCTGATCGTCATCGTGTCGGGCAATATCGACCTGTCGGTGGGCTCGGTCATGGGGTTTGTGGGCGCGCTGGCGGCCGTGATGATCGTGAACCACGAGATACCCATTCTGGTCGCCATCGCCATCTGCATCGTCTGCGGCGGGCTGATCGGCGCGGCGCAGGGATATTGGGTGGCCTACTGGAAGATCCCGTCCTTCATCGTGACGCTGGCCGGCATGCTGGTGTTCCGCGGGCTGTCGCTGCTGCTGCTGGAAGGCCAGTCGGTCGGTCCCTTCCCGCGCGAATTCCAGGTGATCGCCAACGGTTTCGTGCCGGATGCCTTCCCGGCGGCCATCGGCCAAAGCCTCGCGCCGCTGTTCGGTGCCCGGCAGGTGAACGTGCTGGCGCTTGGCACCGGCATCGTCGCGGCGGCCATCATTCTCTGGATCGGCATGCGCAAGCGCGCCCGCAACCGGGCTTACGGCATCATGGACGAGCCGCGCAGCTTCTTCATCGCCCGCAATGCCATCGTCGGCGTGGCGCTGATCTTCATCATGTACAAGCTGTCCACCTTCCGGGGCCTGCCCAATGTGCTGATCACCATGGGCGTGCTGACCATCATCTACGCTTTCCTGACCGAAAAGACGGTGCTGGGCCGCCGGGTCTATGCCCTGGGCGGCAACCAGAAGGCCGCCAAGCTGTCGGGCATCAAGACCGAGCGGCTGACCTTCCTGGCCTTCGTCAACATGGGCATTCTGGCCGCCATCGCCGGTCTGGTGTTCGCCGCGCGGCTGAACACGGCGACGCCCAAGGCGGGGTTCGCGCTGGAACTGGACGTGATCGCGGCGGTGTTCATCGGCGGTGCCTCGATGTCCGGCGGGGTCGGCAAGATCGTCGGCGCCGTGGTCGGGGCCTTCCTGATGGGGGTGCTGAACAACGGCATGTCGATCATGGGCATCGGCATTGACTATCAGCAGATGATCAAGGGTCTGGTGCTTTTGGCGGCCGTCATCTTCGACGTTTACAACAAGAACAAGCAGGGCTGATCCATGACCTTCAAACCGGCCGAATGGCCCCGCAAGCTGCGCAGCCAGTCGTGGTACGGCGGTACCTCGCGCGACACCATCTATCACCGGGGCTGGATGAAGAACCAGGGCTACCCGCACGATCTGTTCGACGGGCGCCCGGTGATCGGCATCCTGAACACCTGGTCCGATCTGACCCCCTGCAACGGCCATCTGCGCGAGCTGGCCGAAAAGGTGAAGGCCGGGATCTGGGAGGCCGGGGGCTTCCCGGTCGAGGTGCCGGTATTCTCGGCCTCGGAAAACACCTTTCGGCCCACGGCGATGATGTTCCGCAACCTGGCCGCCCTTTCCATCGAGGAACAGATGCGCGGCCAGCCCATCGACGGCGCGGTGCTGCTGGTGGGGTGCGACAAGACCACCCCGTCGCTGCTGATGGCCGCGGCCTCGACCGACCTGCCGTCGATCGTGGTCACCGGCGGGCCGATGCTGAACGGCTATTTCCGGGGGGAACGGGTCGGTTCCGGCACCCACCTTTGGAAGTTCTCGGAAGCGGTGAAAGCCGGCGAGATGACCCAGGAGGATTTCCTGGAGGCCGAGCAATCCATGAGCCGCTCGACCGGTACCTGCAACACCATGGGCACCGCCAGCACCATGGCCTCGATGGCCGAGGCGCTTGGCATGGCGCTGTCGGGAAATGCTGCGATCCCGGCGGTGGACAGCCGCCGCCGCGTCATGGCGCAACTGTCCGGGCGGCGCATCGTGCAGATGGTCAAGGATGACCTGAAACCATCCGACATCATGACGAAAAAGGCGTTCGAGAACGCGATCCGCACCAATGGCGCCATCGGCGGCTCAACCAATGCGGTGATCCATTTGCTGGCCGTCGCGGGCCGGGTCGGCATCGACCTGAGCCTTGACGACTGGGACCGCTGCGGCCGCGACGTGGCGACCATCGTGAACCTGATGCCTTCGGGCAAATACCTGATGGAAGAGTTCTTCTATGCCGGCGGTCTGCCAGTGGTGCTGAAACGTCTGGGCGAAGGCGGCCAGTTGCACAAGGACGCCCTGACGGTCTCGGGCGACACCATCTGGGACGAGGTCAAGGACGTCACCAACTGGAACGAGGATGTGATCCTGCCGCTGGATCAGGCCCTGACCCCGCAGGGCGGCATCGCCGTGCTGAAGGGCAACCTTGCGCCCAAGGGGGCGGTGGTGAAACCCTCGGCCGCCTCGCCGCACCTGCTGACCCATCGTGGCCGGGCCGTGGTGTTCGAGGACATCGACGACTACAAGGCACGGATCGACGATGACGCGCTGGACATCGACGAGACCTGCGTGATGGTGCTGAAGAACTGCGGCCCCAAGGGCTATCCGGGTATGGCCGAGGTCGGCAACATGGGCCTGCCGCCCAAGGTTCTGAAGAAGGGGATCACCGACATGGTGCGCATTTCGGACGCGCGCATGTCAGGCACGGCCTATGGCACGGTGATCCTGCACACTTCGCCCGAGGCGGCGGCGGGCGGACCGCTGGCCGTGGTGCGCGATGGCGACATGATCGAGCTGGACGTGGCCGCGCGGCGCCTGCATCTCGACATCCCCGACGCTGAATTGACCGCCCGCCTTGAAACATGGTTCCCTGCACACCCCACCGCAGAGGGCGGCTATGAGTGGCTGCACCAGACCCATGTAGAAGGCGCCGATACCGGGGCGGATCTTGATTTTCTCAAGGGCTGCCGCGGCGCGCCCGTTGGAAAGGACTCTCATTGATGTTGATTGCTCTGGTTGGAATTGGAAAGATCGCGGTGGACCAGCATGTTCCGGCCATCGCCGGCAGCGCGGATTGGGAACTGGCCGCCACCGTCTCGCGCCATGGCACGGTCGATGGGGTCGAAGCCTTCACGGATTTCGGCAAGATGCTGGACGCGCGCCCGGATATCCGTGTCGTCTCGCTGTGCCTGCCGCCGGTGCCGCGCTATGACTATGCCGCGCAGGCGATCCGGGCCGGGCGTCATGTGATGCTGGAAAAGCCGCCCGGCGCGACCCTGTCCGAATGCCATGCGCTGCTGGATCTGGCCCGCGCGCACCGGGTGTCGCTTTACGCCACCTGGCATTCCCGGCAGGCCGACAAGGTGCCTGCGGCGAAAGCCTGGCTGGCCGACAAGACCCTGCGCAAGCTGACCGTGACCTGGAAAGAGGACGTGCGCCACTGGCATCCCGGGCAGGACTGGGTGTTCGATCCCGGTGGGCTGGGCATCTTCGATCCGGGCATCAACGCCCTGTCGATCGTGACCGAGATCCTGCCCGATCCGATCCATCTGACCGAGGCGCAGCTGCATTTTCCGGCCAACCGCGATACCCCGATTGCCGCGACCTGCCGCTTCCACCATCCCGACGGCGCCGAGGTGTCGGCGGAACTGGACTGGCTGGAGCCCGGAACCCCGGTCTGGAACATCGAAGCCGTCACCGATGAAGGCACGCTGCTTCTGGAAAACGGCGGCGGCAAGATGACCGTGGACGGGCAAGTGCAGGACGCCATGCCCGGGCTGGCGGGCGAATACCCCCGCCTTTACGCGCAGATGGCCGATCTGGTGGCCCAGGGCGGTATCGACATGGACCTGGCGCCGATGCGTCACGTGGCCGACGCCTTCACCCTTGGGCAGCGCGTGGTGGCCCCGGCCTTCGAATGGTGAGGGCCACCGCCCCCTGATCCTTCTGACCGGATCTTCTTCCCGACACCGGCGCGGCCTGCTGCGCCGCGTTCCCCCCTGACAAGAGACCATTGCCATGACCCAACCCCTGACCGGCATCCTTCCCGTCGCCCCGACCCCGTTCTACGCCGACGGCCGCATCGACATCGACGGCATGCGCCGCGTGCTGGACTGCATGATCGACCAGGGCGTCGACGCGATCTGCATCCTTGCCAATTATTCGGAACAGTTCCTGCTGTCCGACGCGGAACGCGCTGCCCTGACCCGAGCCAGCCTGGAACATGTGGCGGGCCGGGTGCCGGTCATCGTCACGGTCAGCCATTTCGCCACGGAAATCGTCACCGCCCGCGCGCGTGAGGCCGAAGCCCTGGGCGCAGCGATGCTGATGATGATGGCGCCCTATCACGGTGTCGGGCTGGTGCCGTCCGAGGCCGGGATCTTCGAGCATTTTCAGGCGGCTTCCGATACGGTCAGCATTCCGATCATGGTGCAGGACGCCCCGATCTCGGGCGCGACCCTGTCAGTGCCGCTGCTGGTGCGCATGGCCCGCGAGATCGCGAACGTGTCTTACTTCAAGATGGAAACCCCCTTTGCCGCCGACAAGCTGGCCGCGCTGATCGAAGCCGGCGGGGATCACATCCTCGGCCCCTTCGATGGCGAAGAAGCCGTAACCCTGCTGGCCGATCTGGACGCCGGGTGCACCGGCACCATGACCTCGGCCCTGCAACCCGAGAAGATCCGCCCCATCGTCACCGGGTACCGCGCCGGAGACACCGATGCCGCGCTGGAGCAGTGGAAGCTCTGCCTGCCGCTGATCAACCACGAGAACCGCCAATGCGGGCTGCGCGCCGCCAAGACGGTGATGATGGCCGGCGGCGTGATCAAATCCGACCATGTGCGCCACCCGCTGAAGCCCATGACCGACCGCACCAAGGAACGGCTGCTGTCGCTGGCGGCTGAGCTTGATCTGATTGCGCTGAACTGGGGCAAATAGGAAAGGCGGGATGGGGCCGCGCACGCTACCTTCGGTGATCGCGGCTATTTCAACCCAAGTTCCGTCAGAACCTCTTCCGTGTGCTGGCCCTGCATCGGCGGCGGCATCGACGCGCGCGGCGCGGTGGTGGTGCGCACAGGGCAACCCACGAGGCGGATGGGGCCTGCGGTCGGATGGTCCACCTCGACGATCATGCCGTTCACGCCCGCTTCGGGGCGGGTCAGGGCCTGTTCGGGGCTCAGAACCTGCGCACAAAGAATGCCTTGCGCTTCCAGCGCCGGCAGCCATTCGGCGGTGGTCTTCTGCACCAGCCGCGCGGCCAGCAAGTCGCGCAGGGCCGCGCGGTTTTCGTACTGCGTCATCGGGTCGGAAAAGCGCGGATCCTGCGTCAGGTCCGGCAAACCAAGCCCCCGGCAGATCAATTGCACAGGATTGTCGGTGAACACCGGCGAGATCTCGATAAACCCATCCGCCGTGCGCCAGCTGTGTTGCAGGGTTTTCTCGGTCACCGACAGGTTCACGTCGCCGGTATCCGCAGCCGAGGGGTTCAGCGCGCGCGGCCCGTCCCACACATGGGCGGTCAATGCGGCGCTGTGCAGATCGGTGAAAACCTGTGTCCCCAGACCGGTCCGTGCGCGACTGACCAATGCCGCGAGGATCGCGTTGGACAGCAACAGCCCGGCGATATGATCCATCGACACCGTGGGCGGCGACGGCAGGCGGTCGCCGTCGGCAGCCGAAAACAGCCCACCCTCTGCCGCTGCCATCTGGGCATGGCCCGCCCGGCCCCGCGCGGCATCCGGTCCGGCCTCGCCCCAGCCTGAAGACGAAGCGTGGATCAGCTTGGGAAAGCGTGCGTGCAGGGTTTCGAAATCGATGCCCATCTTGCGGTCGACCCCGGGTCGAAAATTGTGCACCACCACGTCGGCAGTCGCCAACAGCTTGTCCAGCGCCGCCTGCCCGTCCTCGGCCTTCAGATCCAGCACGATCGAGCGCTTGTTGCGGTTCAGACCGGCAAACGGCAGGCTCACGTCCCCCGCGAACGGCCCCCAGGCTCGCGACCAGTCCCCCCGTCCGGGGCGTTCGATCTTGATCACATCGGCGCCGAAATCCGCCAGCAACAAGGTCGCGACCGGCCCTTGCCAGACATGGGTGAAATCCACGATCCGGATATCCTTGAGCAAATCATACATGGCAGATGTCCTGTGTTGTGCATGGCTTGGTCCCGGCAGATTGCCGGGACGGTGCATGGGGTCTTGCGGGCAGATCACGGGCAGCGACGCACCGCGCAACCGCACGACGTGTTGTCTTCATCATCATAGCCTCCCCCGCTGTTTCGGTCACACCCGCGGGCGCAACAGGTTGTCCGTCGCTGGACCGCATGGGCGGAACGCCCGCCTCGCCCGATGGCCACTCTCCGGCCCATTCAGTTAATCGTTTAATCTTGCCTTCACGCATCTTGTCAAGTCGGTCTGCGGGATTGGTCATGCGGACTCCCGCACTATCAGCTTCGGCGCGAGGTAGATCCGTTCCGGCGGGCCCTGGTTGTTCCGGATCCTTTCGATCAACGCTTCGGCCGCGCGACTGCCGATGGCACGGGGGAACAACTCCACGGTGGTCAGCGGCGGATTCCAGGCGGCGGATTCGGGCAGGTTGTCAAACCCGATGACCGCCACGCCCCGTCCAACCTTGCGGTCCATCTTGTACAGCGCGGCATAGGCACCGATGGCGACATAGTCGTTGAAACACACGATGGCCGATGTGTCGGGGTCTTGCGCCAGCAAGTCCAATGCCGCGTCCTGCCCGAACTGCCGGGTGGCCGGGCCGGAAAGATCGCGCACCAGCGTCAGATCGGGATCGCGACGCTGCATGGCGTATTTGACGCCCTCGCATCGGCGGATCCGGTTGGTGTTGCCCGCAAGGCCGCCCATAAAGGCGATGCGCCGACACCCACGATCCAGGATATGCTCGCCGGCCATCACCCCGGCCTGGAAGTTGTCAAACCCTATGAAATCAGCCGCATAGCCGGGAAAATCCCGTACGCACAGCACGAAGGGAATGCCGTTTTCGCGGATCACGTCGAAATCCGCCTCCTGCGAGCCGGTGGCCGAAGAAATGATCAAGCCGGCAACCCCCTGCCCGATCATGGTTTCAATCACTGATCTCTGGGTGTCCCGATCGTCCTGCGTGTTGGCAATGACCGAAAGATAGCCCGCGCTGGCGGCTTCGGTTTCCACATTGGCGGACAGTTCCGCAAAGAACGGGTTGGAGATGTCATTGACCACAAGCCCGATCAGCAGCGACTGGCCGGACCGCAACCGCGAGGCGGATTTGTTCAGGATGAACCCCAGTTCACGGGCCGAATTGCGCACATGTTTGCGGGTCTTGTCCGAGATGCTGCCCTTGTCATTAAGCACCAGCGACACCGTGGCCGCCGAGACCCCGGCGTGTTCGGCAACTTCCTTGATGCTCACGCGCTTCTTCTGCACCTGAAGTCTCCTGCAATTCGCAAGGCGTCGCCCCGTGCTTCACAACCAGAGCGGTCGATCTTCAGTCAGCGCCCCGGGACCCAAAATAAATTAAACGTTTTATGCCCCCATCACAAGGTGCCTGACCTTGGCCTGATCAGGTGCGCAAGGGCCGCGCCGGAAAGGCACCGTTCCGGCGGGTCCGGACTCCTGCCTCAACCCTTCGCAGGTGTCTGGGTGCGGGCCGTGTAGATGCCGCCAGTCAGCCAGTCGGGCCAGTCACGTTCGAAAAACGCCTTCGCGGTCTCGTCGAAGGTGCGGTTCGGTCGGGTGCTCAGGTCAAACCCCTCGCCTGTCCAGCGCACCACGATCTGCTCGGCCTGATGCGCGGGCTTCTCGGTGCGGAAGCGGAAGCCCTCCAGCGGACCGGAGCGCGCCATGGGCAACGCCTCGCCCCCGGTTTCGCAGATCGCCCGCGCGCCGCGACTGCCACCGCCCCCTTCAATGTAGTGATCCAGCGCCGTGATGACGGCTTCGGAGACCAGCGCCATCTGCTGCCATTGGACCACGCGCCCCACCTCGGCGGGGCGATTGAAGGACATCCCCTGCGCCCGAATGTCGGCGTTCAGACGGGCGGCGTCGGTGCGGGCGGCGGCCACCGTTTCGGGGGTGCAGATGATGCCGACATTGTCGCTCATCCGGGCCTGCACGGTCTCGCGCACGTCAGCATGGGTCAGGGGACTGTCCCGGTTCAGAAGACCGGTCACGGCAGTCACGGCGTCGGCCACCAGACCCGACAGATCGCCCTTGGGCGCGGTGTCGGCGGTGCCGCTGGCGGCAATGTGCTCTGCCGCCCGTGTGCCGAACACCTGGCCCGCGTTCAGGGCCGACCCACCGGGGCGGGTGACCCCATGGGTGCCTGCGGCTTCGCCCACCGCATAGACCCCCGCCAGGCTGCTTTGGCCCCAGATATCCACTTTCACGCCGCCGTTCATGTGCTGGTTGTTGACCGAGAACTCCAGCGGGTCGGCGGCGATATCCACCTTGTAGCGGCGGTACAATTCGATCGCGAGCGGGTTCATGTGGCGCAACCGGTCGATCGGCAACGCCTGCACGGCACCGGCGTTGCGCAGGTAGGTGCTGACGTCCGGATCCAGCCGCGCAAGGCTGAACGGCCGATCCCCCGGCACCGGCAGCGGGTTACGGTTGAAATCCATGAACACCCGCCGCCCGGACTGGGTTTCACGGAAGATCGCCAGATCGACAAGGCTGGAGGCAAAGTCCAGCATCCGTGTGGCGTGGAACGGCCATTGATAGCCCTTGCGGAAGATGTTCGAGGCCATCTCCCGCGTGGTGCGATAGTAGTCGCCAAGGAAATGCCGCTCGGCACCGCTGCCATCAACCGAATAGATGTGCGGGATCACCTGCACATAGGTGCCCGACAGGTTCCACGGAAACCCCTCGCGCCGGGTGCTGATCCCGAATTGCGCCTCGGTGATGTTTGTCACTTCGATGCCGGCCTCCAGCGCCATGCCCAGCGAACCGAAGCAGCCGTTGGGAAAAACGCTGTCGCGGTACAACTCGCCGGGGCCGCCTGCGGCCAGCACAATCACCGGGCATTGGAACACGCAGACCCCAAGGGGGTTGTCGGCGCTGCGGTCCCTGCTACGGATGGCCAGCAGCCCGGCCACCCGCCGGTTGTCGCCAGTGCCGTCGGTCAGAAGCCGCAATCCGGTGGTCTGGTTGAAGATCGGAATACCAAGGCGCAGCGCCTCTTCGGCCAGCACCCGCACCATCAGACGAGAGGTGCGCGGCCCGCAACTGGTGGCGCGGCCGACCTCGTCATGGTCGGTCTGATAGCGCAGGGTGCCGCCCAGTTCATCCTGCGGCAGCGGCAACCCGAGATATTGCAACGACGCCATGGCCCGGCCCGAACCCACGGCCTCGATATAGGCGGTGTCCTCGTCCATCGCGCCGCCCGCCCGGATTGCCCGCGCCATCGACGTGTAGTTGTCGCCCCGGTCCGAGGTGTTGGCCGTGTGCAGAGTCTGCTTGTCCGACCCCGAGCAGGCCGAGGTGCCGCCCCAGGCGCTTTGGCTGACCACCACCACATCGCCGCCGCGCCGCTTCAGTTCGACCGCCGCGCGCAGGCCCGCAGCGCCGCTGCCCAGCACGACACAACCACAGCGATAGGTCGGCAGCCGCTGACCGTCCACGTTGGTGATCGCGGGAAAGGGCGGTTCTGGCACCAACCGGGGCATGTCCACATCGGTCAGCGCGTCCAGGATGCTTTGGGAAATGTCGGTCGTCACAGCAGCGGTTCCGTTCCTGTTTCAGTCTTGCAGAGGGCGGCACCCTGCCATCCGGCTTGAGGCGCGCACGATCAGGTCCACCGGCGTGCGGGTTTCGGGCTCGGGCTTCTGGTCCTTTTCCAGCCACGCCAGAACCGAACCGGCAATACCCGCCCCGAAATCCGAGATGAAGGTTCTCACCGAGGACAGGCCGGGAAAGGCGTGGGCGCATTCGTCGATGTCGTCGAAGCCTACCACCAGCAGGTCACGCCCGACCTGCCGGCCCGCCTGTGCACAGCCACTCAGCACCCCAAGGCCGATCAGATCGTTGAAGCACATCACGGCATCCACATCGCCATGGGTCTTGGCCAGCGTACAGGCGATGTCATGGCCAAACTTCCTGCTGGCGCGACCGGGCAGGAACAGCGGCTCCATCCCCGCGATCTCAAGCCGTTCCAGATAGCACGACAGGCGTTCCTCGGTAATGGGGCGGCCCTCGATCCCGCCCAGAAAGGCGATGCGGCGCGCGCCCTGCCCGACCAGATGATCCACCGCCGACCATGTCCCGCCGCGAAAATCCGGGGCACACAGCGGGATGCCCGATCCGGGCGGTGCCACCCGGCGCAGTACCTGCAGGCAGGGCAGACCGGACCGGCGGATCGCGTCAAAGGTATCCTGCTGCCCGCCGTAGGCCGGACAGATGACCAGCGCCGACACCCCGTGTTCGATCATGGCCGAGACCACCTGCGCCTGCAGCGCCGGATCGTCGTCGGTGTTGGCCACCACGGTGACATAGCCGCGCGCCGACAGGGCCATCTGCACCGCCGTTGCGAATTCCGAGAAGAACGGGTTGCGCAGATCATTGATGACCAGCCCGATCAGCCCCGCGTTGGAGCGGCGCAGCTTGGCCGCAGCACGGTTGTAGACATAGCCCAGATCGACCATCGCCTTGCGCACCTGATCCCGCGTGTCGGCTTTGACCAGCGGCGAATTCTGCAGGACAAGGCTGACGGTGGATTTCGAAACCCCGGCGGCGCGGGCGACATCGACGATGGTCGGTCTGCGGCTCATTCAGATCCCATGCGCCTCCCGGATCAGGTCGGCGGCCTTCTCGGCGATCATGATGGTCGGCGCATTGGTGTTCGACGATACCAGCCGCGGCATCACCGAGGCATCGGCGACCCGCAGCCCGTCGATCCCCCGGAACCGCAGGCTTGTATCCAGCACCGCTGCCGCATCCGGCCCCATGCGACAGGTGCCCGCCGGATGGTGGTCGGTCTTGGAATGGGCGCAGGCGAAGTCGAAATAGTCCTGATCGCTGCGCACCTCGGGGCCCGGCAGCCGTTCGGCCTTGACGAAGGGCTTCAGCGCGTCCTGCCGCAGGATCTTCTGCGCCAGCTTCAGACCCCGTATCGACATCTCGCGGTCGTGCGGATCCTGCCAATAGTTCGGGTCGATCAGCGGCGCGGCCATCGGATCGGCCGAAGCCAGCCGCACGGTGCCCCGCGACCGTGGCCGCAGGTAGGCCGAGTTCAGCGTCACCCCGCCTTCTGGCATGGCCGCCACCCCGGCCTCGATCCCCGAGCCAAGGCCAAGGTGGAACTGGATGTCGGGCGAGCGCGCGTCGGGTTCGGCATACCAGAAGCCGCCGGTCTCGAACAGGCTGGAGGCCACCGGCCCCTTGCGCGTCAACAAGTATTGCAGCCCGGCCAGCACCGACCATTGCGGCTTGGCATAGCGGTCATAGGTGTGCGGCCCGGTGCATTCGGCGATCACGAACAGGTCAATATGGTCTTGCAGGTTGGACCCCACCTCGGGCTGGTCGAACACCACCGGCAGACCAAGACCGGTCAGATGATCGGCGGGACCGATCCCCGACAGCATCAGCAGGCGCGGGCTGCCGATGGCGCCGGACGACAGGATCACCTCGGCCCCGGCGCGCAGCACGCCTTCGCCCGCGATCTCGACCCCGATGGCGCGCCCACCCTCGACCACGATGCGCGAAACCTGGGCGCCGGTGCGGATGGTCAGGTTCGGACGCTTGCGCACCGCCGGGGTCAGAAACCCCATGGAGGCCGAACAGCGCCGGGTGTTGCGCTGGGTCAGCTGGTAATAGCCGACGCCGTCCTGGGCTTCACCAGTCATGTCGTAATTGCGCGGAATGCCAAGGCTGGCGGCAGCCTCGAAATAAGCCTCGCAGATGGGCAGCGGCGCCGCTGGCTGGCTGACCCCCAGAGGCCCGCCGGTGCCGTGAAAGCGGTCGTCGTAGGTATCGTTGTCCTCGGACCGGCGGAAATAGGGCAGCACATCGTCATAACCCCAGCCATCGCAGCCCATCTGCCGCCATTCGTCATAGTCCAGCGCGTTGCCACGGGTGTAGATTTGCGCGTTGATGGTGGAGCCGCCGCCCAGCACCTTGGCTTGTGTGTACGGGATGACCATGCCCTTCATGTGCGTCTGCGGCACCGTCTTCCAGCCCCAGGACCCGATGCCCTTGGTCATCTTCGCAAAGCCTGCGGGCAGGTGATACAACGGATGCCGGTCGCCGCCACCGGCCTCCAGCAACAGCACCGAGGTTCCGGCATTCTCGCTTAGCCGCGCCGCCAGAACCGAACCGGCCGAGCCGCCGCCGACGATGATGAAATCATGAACTGTCGTCATAGCCGTTCTCCCGGACCATGAAGGATCGAATGTCTGACCACGGGGGCCGCCCTATATCGCAAGGTCGGTGTCCCGGATGTGATCTGCGGTGCGCATGGCCAGTGCCGAGATGGTCAGCGCCGGGTTGACAGCGGCCGAAGTCGGCAGCACCGAGGCATCGGCAATGAACAGGTTGGGATGATCGTGGCTGCGCCCGAAAGGATCGACCACGCTGGCACGCGGATCCGCCCCCATCCGCGCGGTGCCGCATTGATGCGACGGCGTGCGCCGATCAAAGGCGCGCGACAGGATGACGGGAAACCCGGCCTTGCGCAGGAGGGTTTTCAGCCGCGCCACCAGCGCCTCATGCGCGGGCCAATTCGACCGTTTCCAGTCCAGCACCACCTGCCCATCGCGCAGGGTAACCCGGCTGTCCGGATTTGGCAGGTCTTCGGACATGGCGTAGAAATCGACGGACCGGGCCGCGATCCAATGGGCCAGCGGACGCGGCAAGCTGGTGGTGGCCGTCAGGATCCGGCCCGAGATCTTGCCCAGCAGTTGCACATTGCCCAGCGGGGTGCCGCCCGCGCCGCCGGTCAGGTAGAAATCGTTCAGCGCCAGTGTTTTTTGATAGACAGACGGGTTCTTGCGCAGCGGATGCAGGGCCAGCACCGCCGAGCAGTTGTGGTTCATGAAGTTGCGCCCCACCTGGTCGGAGCGGTTGGCCAGCCCCGCCGGATGGTCCGCATCCGCCGATCGCAGCAACAGGGCCGCGCTTTGCACCGCGCCCGCTGCCAGCACGATGACCGGGGCGGTCAGGGTCTCGCCGCCCTCGGGGGTATCGACCTCGATGCCGATGATCCCCCCGCCAGCGCCAGCCAGCAGCCGCTGCACACGGCACCCGGTGCGCAGGGTGACATTGTCGTGGGACAAGGCCCTGGCAAGGGCCGCGGTCTCGGCATCCATCTTGCCGCCACGGGTTTCGGGAAACCCGTCCCAGGGCGTTTGCCCGCCGGCCAGCCAGCGGTCGATATCCACCGCCAACGGGATCGCCGAAGGATGCAGCCCCAGCGCCGTCAGGCGGCGGCGCAGGTCGGCGATCACCGGCTCGTCCGGTACGGGGGGATGCGGATAGGGGCGGTTGCGCGGCGGCTCGGTCGGGTCATTACCGGCGGCCCCGCGCACCTGGAACAGCGCCTCGGCCTGATCATAATAGGGCACCAGCGTGTCATAGCCGATGGGCCAGCCCGGCGTGGTGCCGCCAAGATGCGTCAGCGGCGCAAAGTCCTGCGTGCGAAAGCGATACATGGCGCCGCCGAAGAACTTCGAATTGCCGCCGACCATGTAGTAGTTGCCGGGGCAAAAGTCGCGCCCAAGCGCGTCCTGCCAGCCCTCGCCGGACCGGAAGTGATCTGTCCCGAAGATCACGCCGGCATCCCGATCCTCGGCGCAGGGGCGCAGATGTTCGCCGCGCTCCAGAATCAGGATCCGGCGCCCGGATGGCGCAAGGGAGGCCGCCAGCGAGGCCCCGCCCATTCCGGATCCGATGACGATCACCTCGGGCGCGGTCATGGCACGATGCGACGCTCGGTTTCGGGATCGAAGGCCACGGCCTTTTCCATGTTGATGGCAAATTCGAACATCTCGCCCGGCCCGACAGAAGCATCCGCCCGCATCCGCGCGATGGAATCCTGCCCCGCCAGCGTCATGGTCGCGAAGGTGTCCGAGCCCGCGGGCTCGGTGACGCTGACCCGGTTGGTCATCGGGATGATGCACGAGGATGCCCGATCCGCGCCCTCGGGATCGGTGATTGCTTCGGGCCGGATGCCAAGGATGATCTTGCGCCCGGCCCATTCGGACAGGTTCTGCTGATGCAGCCGCAGGTGCAGCGGTGCGCCGTCGGCATCGGTGGTCACCGCGTGCGGCGCGCCGTCGATCATGGCAACCTCGACCGGCAACAGGTTCATCGACGGGCTGCCCATGAAGCCCGCCACAAACAGGTTGGTCGGGGTGTCGTAAATCTCTTTCGGGGTGCCAAGCTGTTGCACATAACCGTTGTACATCACCGCGATCCGGGTCGAGAGGGTCATCGCCTCGATCTGGTCGTGGGTCACATAGACGATGGTGGTCTTCAGCTTTTCGTGCAGTTTCTTGATCTCGGTGCGCATGTCGACACGCAGCTTGGCATCCAGGTTCGACAAGGGTTCGTCAAACAGGAACACATCCGGATTGCGCACCAGTGCCCGTCCCATCGCCACCCGCTGCCGCTGACCGCCCGAAAGCTGCCCCGGCTTGCGATCCAGCAGCGGCGTGATCTGCAACAGCGCCGCGACATCCGCCAGCGCCTTGTCACGCTCGGGCTTGGGGACACCGTGCATTTCCAGCCCGAAGGTCATGTTCTGGCCCACGGTCATGTTGGGGTAGAGTGCGTAGCTCTGGAACACCATGGCGATGTTGCGCTTGGACGGATGCACGCCGTTGACCACCCGCCCCTTGATCGACACATCGCCCGAGGTGATGCTTTCCAGCCCGGCGATCATGTTCAGAAGCGTGGACTTGCCACAGCCCGACGGACCGACCAGCACAAGGAATTCGCCCTCTTCAACCGAAATGTCCACATGGTGCAGAACCTCGGTGTTGCCGTAGGACTTGGTAACATTGGAGATATCGAGAAAGCCCATCGGGTTATCCTTTGACCGAACCCGCCATCAGGCCGCGCACGAAATAGCGGCCAGCGACGATGTAGACGAGAAGCGTGGGAAGTGCCGCGAGGATCGCTCCGGCGAAATGCACGTTGTATTCCTTTACCCCGGTGGAGGATTGCACGAGGTTGTTCAAAGCCACCGTCATCGGCGCTTTCGATCCCGAGGCGAACGAGGCTCCGAACAGGAAGTCGTTCCAGATGTTGGTGAACAGCCAGATGACGCAGACCACCGTGATGGGCCCGGACACCGGCACCATGATCCGCCAGAAGATCTGGAAGAACCCGGCGCCGTCGATCATCGCCGCGCGCACCAGTTCGGTCGGGAAGGCGGAATAGTAGTTGCGGAAGTACAGGGTCGAGAACCCGATGCCATAGACCACGTGCACCAGCACCAGCCCGGCAGTGGATCCGGCCAGCCCCATGATCCCCAGCATCCGCGCCATCGGGATCAGCACGATCTGGAACGGGATGAAGCAGGAAAACAGCATCAGGCCGAACAGCAGCGTGTCACCCCGGAACCGCCATTTGGTCAGCACATAGCCGTTCAGCGCGCCAAGTGCCGTGCAGATCAGCACCGCCGGCACCACCATGAACAGCGAGTTCAGGAAGTATGGACGCAGACCCGTCGGCTCGACGCCGATCTGCGCCGTGGACCAGGCCGACGCCCAGGGCGCGAAGGTCAGTTCCTTCGGCAGGGCCATCATGTTGCCTTCGGTGATCTCGCTCAGCGGTTTGACCGAGTTCACCAGCATCACGAAGAACGGCAGCAGGTAGAACAGGGCAAAGACCAGCAGAACCACGTAGATGAAGGTGCGGGCAATGCGTCCGGTGCGGATGGCGGTTTCCTGTGTGGCGGCGGACATCAGGGTTTCTCCCGCAATTCGGCGTAAAGATAGGGCGTCATGATCGCGGCGATGGTCATCAGCATGATCACGGCGCTGGAGGCACCCACCCCCATCAGGTTTCGCGAGAAGGTGTAGGAATACATGAAGGTCGCGGGCAGTTCGGTGGCCCGGCCCGGTCCGCCGCCGGTCAGGGCGATGACAAGGTCATAGGATTTGATCGCCAGATGGCTGAGGATCACGAAGGCCGACAGGAAGGCCGGTCTCAGCAGCGGGATCACAATGCGCCGATACAGGTTCCAGTTCGACGCACCGTCGATCTGGGCGGCTTTCAGGATCTCGTTGTCGATGCCGCGCAGGCCGGCCAGAAACATCGCCATGACGAAGCCGCTGGTCTGCCAGACGGCGGCGATGACGATGGTGTAGATCGCCATGTTGCGATCCTTGATCCAGCCGAATTCGAAACTTTCCCAGCCCCACAGGTGCATGGTGTTTTCCAGCCCGATGCCGGGATCCAGAAACCATTTCCACGCGGTGCCGGTGACGATGAAACTCAGCGCCATGGGATACAGGTAGATCGGCCGCAACATGCCCTCGCCGCGGATCTTCTGATCCAGCAGGATGGCCAGCGTCAGGCCGATGGCGGTGCAGATGACGATGTAGAGGGTCGCGAAGATGGCGAGATTGGTGATCGCGGTCCACCAATGGCTCAGCCCCCACAGCTTGCGATAATTCTCGAAGCCCACCCAGTCATAGCTGGGCAGCATCTTGGAGTTGGTGAAGCTGAGATACAGGGTGAACAGGATGAACCCGTAGACGAACACCAGCACGGCGGCCAGTGACGGCGACAGAACCAGCTTTGGGATCCAGTTCTGCAGCCGTGTCCGGAAATCGACCTCGGCGGATTGATGCGCCATTACGCCTCCTGTCCCGCACGGGCGCGCGGAAATGCGATTGTTCTGGTTGGATCGGACCCGGCCGGTGAAAGGCCCGGCAATTCCGGGGCGCGGTGCAGGACCACGCCCCGGAGACCTGCGCCTTACTGCGCGCCTTCGACAGCGTTCACCAGTTCCTCGGTCGCGGTGGCCGAGTCGTATTCGCCGTTGAAATGCGCCGTCACGACATCATAGATGGCGTTCTTGACAGCCGCCGGGTTGGCATGGCCGTGGGCCATCGACCCGAACAGATTGCCCGACGACGCGGCCGCGGCCAGGTCCTTCATCCCCTGCTTGCCGCAGTCGTCGAAGGCCTCGTCAGACACGTCGGTGCGCGCCGGGACCGAGCCCTTGACCACGTTGAAGGCCGATTGGAACGTCGGCGACAGGATCGCCGTGGCAAGGGCCGCCTGTTCTGGCGACACCACACCGCCCTGATCGAACATCATGAACTGGTCAGCGTTGAAGGTGACCTGATCGCCGGTTCCGGGGAACCGGAAGCACAGGAAGTCCTGACCGGGCACCTTGCCGGCATTCAGGAATTCGCCCTTGGCCCAGTCACCCATCATCTGGAAACCGGCTTCGCCATTGATGACCATCGCCGTTGCCAGGTTCCAGTCACGACCCGAGAAGTTGTCGTCGACGTTGGCGCGGATATAGGCCATGCGGTCGAAGGATTCCTTCATCGCATCCGAACCGAGCGCTTCGGGATCCAGGTCGATGAAGGCCGCCTTGTAGAGATCCGGGCCGCCGGTCGACATGACGACAGCGTCAAAGATCGTCGCATCCTGCCAGGCCTGTCCGCCATGGGCGATCGGTGTGATCCCCGCCGCCTTCAGCGTTTCCACCGCCGCGACGAAATCATCCCAGGTTTCGGGAACGGCAATTCCGTTGTCGTCGAGCACCGCCTTGTTCGCCCAGACCCAGTTGGTCGAATGAACGTTGACCGGGGCCGCGATCCATTTGCCGTCATACTTGGCAAAGAACTGCAGCGCCTCGGGAACAACGGCGTCCCAGCCTTCCTGGGCGGCGACATCGTTCAGGTCCGCAAGCGAGCCCTGCTCGCCCCAGTCGAGAATGTCGAACCCAAGCGCCTGCACGGCGGTGGGCGCGTCTCCGGCGGTGACACGGGCGCGAAGAACGGTCATTGCCTGTTCGCCGCCGCCGCCGGCAACCGGCATGTCCAGCCAGCCGATGCCCTGACCGGCCAGGTCTTCCTTCAGAACGTTCAGCGCCGCGGCTTCCCCGCCACTGGTCCACCAGTGCAGAACTTCCACGTCCTCGGCTTTAACCATGCTGGTGGTCGCTGCCAGGGCGCAGGCCACTGTCATCGTCTTTCCGAAATATCCACGCATTGATGTCTCCTCCATGTTGCGTTGGTTCGTTGTCGTACCGGGTTTTTCCCGGCTTTATCTGACCCAGGGTCCGCGGGTCTTTCCGATCCGCATGGCCAGGGTCTTGATCTCAAGAAATTCTTCCAGCCCATAAGAGCCGATCTCGCGGCCCTGTCCCGATTGCTTCATCCCACCAAACGTCATTTCCGGGAAGCCGTCCATCCATGTGTTGGTCCAGATCGTGCCGGCCTGCGCACGGCGGGCGAAGTCGAGGCAGGTATGGATGCTGTCGCTCCAGACCCCCGCCGACAGGCCGTAGGTGGCGTCATTGACGATGGCCAGCGCCTCATCCAGCGTGCGGAAGGTCAGCACCGACAGCACCGGTCCGAAGACTTCGTCGCGGGCAATCGGCATGTCCGGGGTGACACTTGCCACCACTGTGGGCTGGTAGAATTGCCCGTCCAGGCCCGGCACGGTCAGCACGCCGCCGCCCAGGCAGATTTTCGCCCCGGCGGCCTCGGCCTGCCGCACATAGCCGTCGATCTTGGCATTGTGTTCGGGCGTGACGATGGCGCCGACCTGGGTCTGGGGATCCATCGGATCGCCAAAGGCCACCCGCCGCGACAGGGCCACGACCTTGTCGATGAACGCCCCGGCAATGTCTTCGTGCACAAGGATCCGGCTGCTGGAATTGCAGCATTCGCCCGCGTTGAAATAGACCCCGAAGGTCACCGCATCGGCGGCCCCGTCCAGATCCGCGTCAGGAAAGATCACCTGCGGGTTCTTGCCGCCCAGTTCCAGCGCGACCTTCTTCAGGGTTCCGGCGGCGGTGGCCGAGATCGTCTTGCCGACAGCGGTCGAGCCGGTGAAGGTCACCATGTCCACCTCGGGATGATCGGACAACCGCGCGCCCACGGGCAGACCGTGGCCCAGCACGATGTTGACGACCCCGGCGGGCATTCCGGCCTCGACCAGCAATTCGCCCATGCGCACGGTGGTGGTGGGCGTCATCTCGGACGGTTTGATCACGCAGGTGCAGCCCGCAGCCAGCGCGAAGGGCAGTTTCTGGCTGAGGATCCAGAACGGGAAATTCCACGGGGTGATGATCGACACCACACCGATGGGTTCCTTCAGGATCACGCCCAGCATGTCCTCGCCCAGCGTGTTGTGGCTGTCGCCCTTCAAGGTGCGCGCCAGCGACGCCGCATAGCGCCACAGATCCGCCGCGCCGCCGACCTCGCCGCGTGACTGGCTGATGGGCTTGCCGCTTTCCAGCGTTTCCCAGACCGAGATTTCGTCGACATTGGCCTCGATCAGATCGGCCACGCGCAGCAGCATCGCCGCGCGTTCCTTGCCCGAGATCCGGCTCCAGACCCCCGCATCGAAAGCCGCGCGGGCCGCGGCGACGGCGGCATCGGTTTCGGCTTCGCCCCCTTGGGCCGAGCGGCTGACCAATGTGCCATGCGCGGGCGAATGACGGTCGAAGGTGGCCCCGTCGGCACTGTCGACCCAGTCGCCCCCGATCAGGTGGCGCCCCGTGAAAGGTTGGGCCGGAAGCGGCGCGCCGGTGGCCGCGATGATGTTCAGATCGGTCATGCTCAGGTCCCTGAAAACTGGGGTTTGCGGCGTTCGGCAAAGGCGGCGACGCCTTCGGCGCGATCCTCGGTGGCAGCGATGGCGGCCGAGCCAAGCGCCTCGATCATGGCGGCGGGATCTTCACCCCGTGCGGCGTGGATCATCGACTTGGTGATTTCGACCGCCCGAGGCGACAAGCGTGCGGCGCGGTCGGCCAGGGTCGCCGCCAGACCGCGAAGATCCTCGCTCACCTCGGCGACAAAGCCGATCTGGCAGGCCCGTTCCGCGCTGATCCGGCGGCCAAACAGCGCCATTTCCTTCAGCACGGGTTCGGGGATCAGGCGGGCCAGCCGTTGGGTGCCGGACCACCCCGGCACGATCCCGACCCCGGCTTCGGGCAGGGCCAGCGTCGCTTGCGGCGCCATGAGGCGCAGGTCGCAGGCAGCAGCCAGTTCCAACCCGCCGCCGAAGGCGTGGCCGTTCAGAACCGCGATGGTGGGCTTGGACAATTGCGCCAGTCGCCCCAGCACCCGGTGGCCATCGCGCACCCAGTGGCGGGCGAATTCCGCCGGATCCAGCCCACCCCAGGCCGCAATGTCGGCCCCGGTGCAGAAGGCCTTGTCGCCCTGGGCGGTGACCAGCACGCAGGCAAGGTCGCGATTGCGTTCGACGGTGTCGATATGGGCCGAGAGTTGCGCGATCATCTGGTGATCCAGCGCATTCATCTTGGCCGGGTTGTCGAGGCGGATTTCGGCAACACGGCCCGCGACGTCAAGGTGAACCCGGCTCATGCCACCCCCGGAGACGCGATGGTGACGGTCTGCCCGGTTTCGGCGGCCTCGCGCACCGCCAGCGCGATGGTCAGAGAGTGCACCCCGTCCCAACCGGTCGCGGCAGGCGTGCCCTGGCCCCTGGTCGCTTCGACAAAGCGGCGCACGCCGTATTCGTAAAGGTTGTGATCCGGGAAGGGCACGGCGTCGCGCCCCGCCCCGGTGACCAGTTCGACAGAACCGATGGGGCGTTGGGTCATCACATCGCGGGCGAAGATAGAGCCTTCGGTGCCGTGTACCTCGATCCCGGTGCCGGCGAACGGATGGGTGAAGCTTTCATGCGACATCACCATGGCGCCCGAGGGCAGCGCCCAGACCGACATGGCAGAATCCTCGACCCCCTGCCCCATGCCGCTGGCGGCCATCATGGCCGTCACGCGGACGGGATCCTCGCCCGTCAGAAAGCGCACCACATCGGCATCATGCACGGTGATGTCCGGGATCACCCCGCCGCCACTGCCGGCTGCATTGATGCGCCAGGTTTGCAGGTTGCCCGGAAGCTCTACCGCGTGATGGATCCGCAGCGACAAGACCCGCCCGATGCGGCCAGCCTTGATGACATCGCGGATTGCCTGATGACTGCCAGCGCAGCGCAGGTGGTGGTTGGTTGCAAACACCACGCCGGCGGCCTCGGCGGCCAGAACCATTTCGCGGGCGTCTTGCGGGGTCATGGCAAGGGGCTTTTCGCACAGTACATGCTTGCCCGCCCGGATCGCGGCCATGGCCTGCGCAAAGTGCTTTTCGTTGGTGGATGAAATATAGACCGCCGCAACCTCGGGATCGGCCAACGCCTGATCCAGATCCGTTCCGGCGAATGGAATGCCGTGGTGCTTGGCATAGGTTGCGGCATGATCCGCCGATCCGCTGATCACGTGACGGATCTCTCCTCCGCCAACGGCCCGGATCGCATCGATCATGTATTGCGCCGCAATTGTGCTTGCGCCGACCAGCGTCCAATTCATGCCATCCCCCCGGTGATCGCTAACAATCTTTGTCGATCTCTTATTGGATCGTTCCAAATGCGTAGAGCAGGCTGATCGGACCTGTCAACAGTTTTTCCGGAACCTCCCTTGGGCCAACCAGCAACGCTGCCGGATGCACAGGTTTTGCCAGCGTAGGGCAAAGCTGAAATGCTGACCCCAACCGCAAGACACGCCGCCCGGAGGACCCTCATGGACAAGCTCTCGGTCATGCAAGCCTATTGCCGCATTGTCGAACGCGGCAGCATTTCCCGTGCCGCCGAGGATCTGGGCGTGTCCCCCGCCCTGCTGAGCCGGGAACTCAAGCTGCTGGAGGAAAGCCTGGGCTGTACGCTGCTGACCCGCTCCACCCGGCGCATGGCGCTGACCGATCCGGGGCGGGACTACTATCAGGATGCACAAGAGATCCTGCAGGCCGTGACCCGCGCCGAGGATCGTCTCCGCACCCGGTCCGGCGTCGTGCGGGGGCATCTCAGGATCAATGCGCCGGGGTCATTCGGGCAGATGGTGCTGGCCCCGATCCTGCCTGCGTTTCTGGACCGGCACCCGGATCTGCAGGTCACCCTGTCGCTGGACGATCAGGTCGTGGACATGATCGAAGGCGGCTTCGACCTGTCGATCCGGGTGCGTGCGACCCTGCCCGACAGCGGCCTGCGGGCACGGCGGATCGGCGAGGTGCATCAACGGATCTATGCCGCACGCTCCTATCTGGAGCGGCGTGGCACCCCGGATACACCCGATGATCTTGCCGGTCATGACACCATCGGCTTCCTGCTGGCCGATCACACCTCGACCTGGCACCTGCACGGGCCACAGGGCGCACGCCCGGTCGAGACCACCCCACGGCTGAAGGTGGGCAGCAGCCTTGTCCTGCGCGATCTTCTGGTGGCGGGCATGGGCATCGGCACCCTGCCCGATTTCATCGCCGACCCCGCCGAACAGCAAGGCGCGCTGGTGCGGGTCCTGCCGGCGCACGAACTCCCCATGCGGCACATCTATGCGGTGACCAACGCGCAGGCCGGCGGCGAGGCCAAGGTGGCTGCCTTCCTTGACCACCTGCGCGCCACCCTGTCGGGCTGACATTCTTCACGCGGGCTGAAAAGTCATTTGCGGCAGGCCGTCTCAATCCGACGGCCCATCAAGGCCATCTTCGCGGGCATCACAACACCCGAAAGAGGCCCCAGATGACCCGCATTCTTGTTCTCTACTATTCCAGCTACGGCCATGTGCGCACCCTGGCGTGGGCCGAGGCCGATGGCGCCCGGTCGGTTCCCGGCTGTCACGTCGACCTGCGCCGCATCCCCGAAACCATGCCCGAAGCGGCCCGACGCGCCGCCGGGTTCGTCGCGGATGACACGCCCGAAGCCAGCCCCGCCGATCTGGCCCGCTATGACGCCATCATCTTCGGCACCCCCACGCGTTTTGGAATGATGGCGGGACAGATGAAGCAGTTTCTGGATCAGGCCGGTGGCCTCTGGGCGCGCAATGCGCTGGAAGGCAAGGTCGGGGCTGTGTTCGCCTCGACCGGCTCGCAGCACGGCGGCCATGAGGCGACCCTGCTGTCCACGCAGATCCCGCTGATGCATTTCGGCATGGTGATCGTCGGTCTGCCCTACAGCTTTGCCGGTCAGACCAACAGCACGGGCATCATCGGCGGTGCGCCCTACGGCGCGGGCACCATTGCCGGGGCCGATGGCAGCCTGCACCCGACGCAAACCGATCTGGATGGTGCACGCTATCAGGGGGCGCATGTGGCGCGGATCGCCAGCAAACTGACCGTCGCCGCAGCCCCGGCGCAAGTGGCTTGAGCCCCGTCATGCGTCGATTTCTTCGAAAGCTCCGCCCTTGGGCACGGCAGCGGATCCTGCCCGCCACGCCCCACACCCTGAACCCGCACGAGATGCGCGATATCGGCCTGCCGCCCCGGCCACCCGATCCGCGCCTTGGATCCTACCTTCGCTATTGACCCAAACGAGGCTCCCATGTCCCGCACCTCCGACCTGATGCTCACCGCCCTTGCTCCGGCCATCTGGGGCAGCACCTATATCGTCACCACCGAGGCCCTGCCGCAGGGCTACCCGCTGACCCTTGCCATGGCGCGCGCTTTGCCGGCCGGGCTGCTGTTGCTGGCGCTGACGCGCTGCCTGCCCCCACGCGACTGGCTTGGCCGGACATTGCTGCTGGGCGCGCTGAATTTCGCGGTGTTCTGGACGCTGCTGTTCGTGACCGCGCACCGCCTTCCCGGCGTGGTGGCGGCAACACTGGGCGCGACGCAGACCTTGATGGTCATCGCCCTGTCCCGCGGGCTGCTGGGCACCCCGGTGCGGCCACTGGCCGTTGGGGCGGCGATGGCCGGGATACTCGGCGTCGCACTTCTGGTGCTGGGTCCAAAGGCCACGCTGGATCCGCTGGGCATTGCCGCCGGACTGGGCGGGGCCGCGTCGATGGCGGTGGGCACGGTGCTCAGCCGCAAATGGCAGCCGCCGGTTTCGGCGCTCAGCTTCACGGCCTGGCAATTGACGGCAGGGGGCGTTCTGCTGTTGCCGGTGGCGTTGCTGTTTGAACCGGCGCTGCCCCGCTTGTCAGCGCCAGCCTGGGCCGGGTTGCTGTGGCTGGGCCTGATCGGGGCCGCGTTCAGCTATTGGCTGTGGTTTCGCGGGATTGCGCGGCTTGACCCCGGCACCGCATCAATCCTGGGCATGATGAGCCCGCTGACCGCGGTACTGCTGGGCTGGGTCGTGCTGGGTCAGGCGCTGAGCGGCATGCAGATGACCGGCGCGGCAATTGTGCTGATCGCTGTCTGGGTCGGGCAAGCCGCCAACAGAAAAAGACCCGAAACGCGAAAGCAGGCGGTGTCGCGGCGGGTTCGGTGGATTGGCGGTATCGAGGGAAAAGAAGCGGCGACCCCCGGGAGGAGGATAGGGGCCGCCGCAGATTTTCCGCAGCCCAGGGAGGAGGAGGAGCTGCCGGAAACTTTCAGGATCACTGCGATCCGTTGAGTAGGAACCTAGTCGTCTCGCTGCAGTGCGGCAACAAACTAATATGCAAGCCCGTCATGCTTTCGGTGCATGGCTGACCTTCCGTCACCGCCGGCCCACGAACGGCCATTCGGTGACGGTGCCGTCATGCAGACAGGACATCTCCGCGATACCGGCCCGCCCGATCCAGATAGATCGCCGACAGGGCGGCCCCAGCGGCGATCCGGCCAAGCCCCTTGGCGTCGCGCAGAACGGCGGCAGGCATGGATGTGGCCATGGCGTAGGCTCGGGCAGGCGCGATGCCCACCTTGTCGATCAGCACCGACAAGGCGGTGGGAAAATCCAGATCCGCACCGGCCAGCGTGCCATCTTCCAGCGTCAGGCGCCCGTCGCGGCGCAGCACACGACGGCCGTTGAGGTGAAACTCGGTGATGTCCGAGCCGACGGTGGACATGGCATCGGTCACCAGGAAAACACTGCCCGGCGCCTGCTTGGCCGACAGCGCCACTGCCATGCTTGAGGGATGCACATGGATGCCATCCGCGATCAGCCCCGCCGAAACCTGCGGCGTCGACAGGGTTGCGCCCACCAGACCGGGTTCGCGATTGCCCAGCTGGCTCATGGCGTTGAACAGGTGGGTGACGCAACTGGCCCCGGCGGCAAAGGCGGCTTCGGCCTGATCCCGGCTGCAATCGGTGTGGCCCAGCGACACGATCACCCCGGCCCCGGTCAGCCGGGCGATCTGGTCGGGGGTCACGTTTTCGCAGGCGACGGTGACCATCACGTTGGGCAGGCGCCGGGCGGCATCGCACAGGAAGGCCGCGTCATCCTCTTCCATCGGGCGGATCAGAGCCGGATCATGCGCGCCCTTGCGGGCGATGGACAGATGCGGACCTTCCAGATGGATGCCGACGACGCCCGCCACGCCACGGGCGATGGCGGTTTCCACGGCATCGACCGCCGCGCGGGTGCGCGCGGGCGTGTCGGTGATCAGCGTCGGCAGCAACGCGCGCGTACCGGTGGTGGCATGGGCGGCGGCAATGGCGGCCACGCCCTCGGCGGTGGTGTCGTCGTTGAACATGACCCCGCCGCCGCCGTTCACCTGAAGGTCGATAAACCCCGACAGCAGCGTGCCGCCATCCAGTTCGGTGATCGCGGCGCCTGCGGGGATGGCATCGGGTGCAACAATTCCCTGCACCCGGTCGCCATCCAGAACCAGCGCCCGATCGCTGTGCAGCTTGGTTCCGTCAAAGATCCCTGCACCCAGGTAGGCATGTGTGCTCATACTGTTTCCGTCACTTTCTTGAGGTGGCGCGGCTCGTCCGGGTTGACCCCGCGCGACACCGCCACTTGTTCGACCAGCGCGTAGAACGACGAGATCAGCGAAATCGGGTCGGTCAGCGGATGCGCCGTGGCCGCCACCGGCAGACGCGAAGCCCGGCGTACCTTGTCCGAGGTGGCAAAGACCATCGCGCCCTTGTCCGCGATCTGGTCGGCCACGTCCACCAGCGCCTGTTCGGCCTGATCGGCGGCGGCCAGGGCGATCACCGGGAAGCCCTGATCGACGATCGAGACCGGCCCGTGCAGCACCTCGGCCGAGGAATAGGATTCGGCGTGCAACTGGCAGGTTTCCTTGAATTTCAGCGCCGCCTCGTTGGACATCGCCAGCGTGGTGCCTCGGCCCAGGCAGAACAACGAGGATTGCGAGGCGATCTGCTCGCCAAGCGCGCTCCAATCCAGGATAACCGCCTTTTCCAGTGCTTGCGGCAGCTTGTGAATGGCGGCCAGCAACGCCGCGTCGCGCTGCCATTCGGCCAGCAGCCACAGGGCCGAGACCACCGAGGTCACGAAAGTCTTGGTCGCCGCCACGCTCAGCTCGGCGCCGGCCTGCAAGTTCAGCGTGTGGTTGCTGACATTGGCCAGATCGCTGTCGGCATGGTTGGTCATGGCGAATGTCAGCGCCCCGGCCTCGCCTGCCATTTCAGCCATGCGCACGATGTCGGGACTTTTTCCCGACTGGGACACCGCCAGACAGGCCGCGCCTTGCAGCTTGAGCTTCTTTTCATAGATCGACGCAATCGACGGCCCGACCGAAGCCACGGGCACACCGGCGGTCAGCTCGGCGGCGTATTTGAAAAAGGTCGCCGCGTGATCCGAGGATCCGCGCGCCACCGAGATCAGATAGGCCGGGTCGCGCTCTTCCAGCATCCGGGCGGCGGCCTGCATGTTGGCCTGCTCACGGGACAGCAGGGTTTCGACGACCGAGGGGATTTCCAGGATCTCGCGTCGCATATGAGTCTGGGACGTCATGGCTATTCCTTTGAGAGTCTGAGTTCGGCAACGAAGTTGTAGGCGTCGCCGCGATAGAGGGATTGGGTGAACTCGGCCACGCGCCCGTTTTCCAGGTACGAGGTCCGGTCGATCATCAGGCCGGCATCGCCGACCGGCACCGCCAGAAGCTCGGCATCCTTGGCCGACAGGTTGATGGCGGAAATCTTCTGCAGCGCACGGACCGGACGGAACCCGTCACGCTCCAGCACTTCGTAAAGAGAGGTCTCGACTGACAGCGGATTGGGCAGGATGTCCGTGGGCAGCGAAGCCCGTTCGATCGCCATCGGCTCGCCATCGGCCATGCGCAGACGCACGATCCGCGCCACCGAATCTTCGGACGACAGGCCCAGCGAGGTGATCTCGTCCGGGGAGGGCATGAAGAAGCCGCGCTCCAGGAAGCGTGAGGTCGAGGTCTTACCGCGCCGGGTCATGTCCTCGGAAAACGAGGTCAGCCGCGACAGGTTCTGCTCGATCCGTTCGGGTTTTGACGCCACGAAGGAGCCCGAGCCCTGCTTCTGGATGATGGTGCCTTCGTCGGCCAGCATCTGGAACGCCTTGCGGACGGTGACCCGCGACATCTGGGTGATCGCGGCGATCTCGCGCTCGGCGGGCAGCGGGCTGCCGGGCTGCAGGATGCCGCGCGACACGCCGTCGTTCAGGCGCTGCCACAACTGCATGTAGCGGGGTCCGGCACCAAGATGGAACCAGCCTTCGGGATCAAGGAATTCTGCCACGGTCATGCCACTGTCTCCAGAAGTTCACGGGCCAGCGTCATGGCCCCATCCAATGCCGTGCCCTGGGGCTGACAGATCCGCGCCTGGTAGCGGGGCGCAAGATAGGGCGCGTAATGCGGCCCAAGCCCGCCGATCAGGCACAGGACATCCGTTTCCTTCAGTGCAAGTGCGTCCAGCGCCGCGTTCAGATAGGCGGCCCCGCCTTCCATCAGCCGCTGGCCCACGGCATCGCCATCCTTGGCGGCCTGCACGATCTGCGGCGCGAAACCGGCGTATTGCGATGGGTCAGAGGTGGCCGAATAGGTTGCCAGCCGATGGATCTTTTCGTCGAAGCGGGCGAAGACCGCACGCGTCAGGTCCGAAGGCGCGGCCAGCCCGTCACAGGCCAGCAGCGTCTGGCACAACAGTTCCCGCCCCAGCCAGGCGCCCGAGGCCTGATCGCCGGCCTTGAAGCCATAGCCGCCCAGAAACCGCACCGAACCTCCGCGTCGGCCCGCCGCGAAAGAGCCGGTGCCGATAGCCAGAAGCGCGCCATCCCGGTCGCCCAGCCCGCCCAGGGCCGAGGTCAGCCGATCATCGGAGACCGAGCAACGCGCGAAGGGCAGTTGCGCCGCCAGCGCCTGCGAATCGTCTTCGCACATGATCCCGGCCAATCCCACATGCGCCACGGTCCGTTCCAGCGGCAGCGCGTCGGATCCGGCCAAGGACAGCGCCTCGTCCACCGCTTTTTGCAGGTTTTCGGCGGCTTGTATGGGATTGGTTGTATAGTTGGCAGGGCCGCCTGCGGCCCGCGCCAGAATCACGCCGTCCGAGCGCCCGATCACGGCCCGGCATCCGGTTCCGCCGCCATCCACGGCACATGTTTGGTATTTTGTTTGGCTGCTCATAAGATACCTTTACCATACCTATACAGCCAATCCAACAGAAATTCCGGCCGGATCAGGCCACAACAAGCGGTTCCGGGCGGCATTGGCGGTTTTGGAAATAATTGGTAGACAAAAGGTATTGTTTAGGTATTGTTGTGGCACTTGAAGGAGGAATCAGCTTGCGCATCACGCCGCCCACCGCATCCGGCACAATGCCCCTCGACGCCCTGTCGCGGGGCGACGCCTTGTCGGCCATGCTGGCCTCTCAACAGGCAGCGGTGGCTGCGGTTGCCCATGCGAAACCTGCCATCGACATCGCGGCGGTACATCTGGCCGGGGCCCTGTCGGGCGGACATCGGGTGTTCTGGGCCGCGGCGGGAAGCTCGGGCCTGATGGCACTTGCCGATGCCAGCGAGATGCCCGGCACCTTCGGGGTTGCACAGGATCAAATCCGCATCTGCATGGCCGGCGGGGTGCCTGCCGACGGCGCCATGCCCGGCGACACGGAAGATGGCACCGCCGATGCGCTTGCCGCCGTCGCCACCATGCAGCCCGGCGACCTGGCCATCGTGGTCAGCGCCAGCGGCACCACCCCTTTTGCCATCGCCTTTGCCGAAGCCGCGCTGAAGCGCGGCCAGACGGTCGTGGCCATCGCCAATGTGCCCGGCTCGCGGCTTTTGACCCTGGCCGATGTGGCCATCGCGCTGCCGACAGGTCCGGAAATCATCGAAGGCTCGACCCGTCTTGGCGCCGGCACCGCACAGAAAGTGGCGCTGAACATGATGTCGACGCAGGCCGGCATCCTGATGGGCCATGTGCATGACGGGCTGATGGTCAACCTGATCCCCGACAACATCAAGCTGCGCAAGCGCGCGGCCACCATTGTCAGCCGCATCACCGGCGTCTCGCCCGAGGCGGCACAAGAGGCCCTGAAGGCCTGCGACTGGAACACCAAATGCGCCGTTCTGGTGGCGTCGGGCCATGATCCCGACACCGCCCGCCGGATGCTGGCCGACGCAGGCGGACGACTTCGCGCTTGCTTGACCGCGGCCGCACAGACACCCTGAACCTTATCGAACGACCAACCCAAGGGAGAGAGACATGAAACTCAACACACTGAAAGGCGCGCTGCTTGTCACCACGCTGCTGGGCGGCACTGCCGCCATGGCGCAGGATGCCGAGCTGATCATCGAAAGCTGGCGCAACGACGACCTGACCATCTGGCAGGACAAGATCATCCCGGCGTTCGAAGCCGAGCATCCCGGCATCAAGCTGAAGTTCACCCCCTCGGCCCCGGCGGAATACAACGCCGTTCTGAACTCCAAACTGGACGCGGGCTCGGCCGGCGACATCATCACCTGCCGCCCCTTCGACGCCTCGCTGGCGCTGTATGACGCGGGCCACCTGGCCAATCTGAGCGACCTTGACGGCATGGCCAACTTCTCGGACGTGGCCAAGTCGGGCTGGTCCACCGATGACGGCAGCGCCACCTACTGCGTGCCGATGGCCTCGGTGATCCACGGCTTCATCTACAACAAGGATGCCTTTGCCGAGCTTGGCCTGGAAGTTCCCACCACCGAAGCCGAATTCTTCGCAGTGCTGGACGCGATCAAGGAAGACGGCGGTTATACCCCGATGGCGATGGGCACCAATGACCAGTGGGAAGCCGCCACCATGGGCTACAACAACATCGGTCCGAACTACTGGAAGGGCGAAGAAGGCCGCAACGCGCTGATCGCGGGCGAACAATCGCTCACCGACGAAGGCTGGATCGCACCGTTCCGCCAACTGGCCAAATGGGGCGACTACCTGGGTTACGGCTATGAGGCGCAGACCTATCCCGACAGCCAGAACATCTTCACCCTGGGCCGCGCCGCCATCTATCCGGCCGGATCGTGGGAAATCTCGGGCTTCAACGCGCAGGCCGATTTCGAAATGGGCGCCTTCAACCCGCCGGTCCCGAATGCGGGCGACACCTGCTATATCTCGGATCACACCGACATCGGCATCGGCATGAACGCCGCCTCCGAGAATCCCGAAGCGGCCCGCACCTTCCTGAACTGGGTGGCCTCGTCGGAGTTCTCGAACATCTTCGCCAACGCGCTACCGGGCTTCTTCCCGCTGTCCAACGCGCCGGTCGAACTGGACGATCCGCTCGCGCAGGAGTTCATCTCGTGGCGCGACAAGTGCGAAAGCTCGATCCGGTCGACCTACCAGATCCTGTCGCGCGGCACGCCGAACCTGGAAAACGAGACCTGGAACGCCTCGGTCGCCGT
The DNA here is from genome assembly GCF_049800695.1 of Fluviibacterium sp. S390. Lineage (NCBI taxonomy): Bacteria > Pseudomonadati > Pseudomonadota > Alphaproteobacteria > Rhodobacterales > Paracoccaceae > Meridianimarinicoccus > Fluviibacterium sp. S390. Next base: position 72,861 of record NZ_JBNAFN010000010.1, read on the forward strand.
GATCAAGGGCGAAGAAAGCCCCGAAGACGCGGCCCAGCGTCTGCAGAACGGCCTCGCCAGCTGGTACGCCCCGCAGCAATAAGCGCGGCCTGACCTGCCCCGGGCGCATCTCTCCGCCCGGGGACCCCCTCCCCCCCCGACATTTCGAAGGAGACATCCGATGGCAACGCCGTCCAAACCCCGAGTCAGGTGGCACATTGCGGTTTTCCTGGCGCCTGCTGTCCTTGTCTACACGGCGGTCATGATCTACCCGCTGTTCAACACCCTGCGCCTGTCCCTGTTTTCCGAAGTCGAACAACAGCGGGTCTGGGTCGGGTTGCAGAACTTCCGTACCCTCTTTGGCGATGCGATCTGGTCCGATCAGTTCTGGAACGCGCTTGGCAACAACGCCTGGTTCTTCCTGATCCACATGCTGGTGCAGAACCCGATCGGCGTCGCCCTTGCGGCGATCCTGTCCTCGCCCCGGCTGCGGTTCTCGGCCTTCTACCGGTCGGCGATCTTCATCCCGACCATCCTGTCCTTCGTGATCGTCGGCTTCGCCTGGAAACTGATCCTGTCGCCGATCTGGGGCATCGCACCTGAAATGCTCAACGCCATCGGCCTGAAGTTCCTCTACCAGCCGTGGCTGGGCAAGGAAGAATACGCCCTGACCACCCTGAGCCTTGTTTCGGTCTGGCAGTACGTCGGGATCCCGATGATGCTGATCTACGCAGCCCTGCTGTCGATCCCCGACGAGATCCTTGAAGCGGGCGAATGCGACGGCATCACCGGCTTGCAGGCCTTCTTCAAGATCAAGCTGCCGCTCATCCTGCCCTCCATCGGGATCATCTCGATCCTGACCTTTGTCGCCAACTTCAACGCTTTCGACCTGATCTATGCCGCCCAGGGCGCGCTGGCCGGGCCGGATTTCTCGACCGACATCCTGGGCACCTTCATGTACCGCACCTTCTTCGGGTTCCAGCTTCAGCTTGGCGATCCGCACATGGGATCGACCATCGCCTCGGCCATGTTCGGCATCATCCTGGTGGGCGTGTGCATCTACCTGTTCGGTATCCAGCGCCGTTTGCGCAGCTACCAGTTCTGAGGAGCGGACACATGAGCAAATCAAGAGCAAATCTGGGCACCACCTTCGCGGCGCACGCGGTGCTGATCACCTATACCATCATCGCGCTGTTCCCGGTTTTCGTGATCCTGATCAACAGCTTCAAGACCCGCAAGGCCATCTTCCGCGAGCCGCTGGCCCTGCCCAATGCCGAGAGTTTCTCGATGATCGGCTACGAGACCGTGATGAAACAGGGGGATTTCTTCCTGTACTTCCAGAACTCGATGATCGTGACCGTGGTCTCGCTGACCCTGATCCTGCTGTTCGGCGCCATGGCGGCCTTTGCCCTGGCCGAGTACCGGTTCAAGGGCAACACCCTGATGGGGCTGTACCTGGCGCTGGGGATCATGATCCCGATCCGCATCGGCACCGTCGCCATTCTGGAAATGATGGTCTCGACCGGGCTGGTCAACACCCTGTGGGCGCTGATCCTGGTCTACACCGCGCAGGGCCTGCCGCTGGCCGTGTTCATCCTGTCGGAGTTCATGAAGGGCGTCAGCGACGACCTGAAGAACGCCGGACGGATCGACGGGCTGAGCGAATACAAGATCTTCTTCCGGCTGGTTCTGCCGCTGGTGCGGCCCGCCATGGCCACGGTCGCGGTGTTCAACATGATCCCGATCTGGAACGACCTGTGGTTCCCGCTGATCCTGGCCCCCGCGGAAGAGGTCAAGACCCTGACCCTGGGCAGCCAGGTGTTCATCGGCCAGTTCGTGACGGATTGGAACGCGGTTCTGTCGGCCCTGTCGATGGCGATCCTGCCGGTGATGATCCTCTATGTGATCTTCTCGCGTCAGCTGATCCGCGGTATCACCTCGGGGGCGGTGAAATGAGGGTTCTCATCGCCGGACTGGGCAACATGGGGCGCAGCCACGCCCTGGCCCACCATGCCCACCCTGACGCCGAAGTCGTGGGGCTCGTCAACCGCTCGCCGGTGGATCTGCCCGACGCCCTGGCCAGCTACCCGCGCTTCACCGAGTTTGGCGAGGCGCTGGCACAGACCAAGCCGGAACTGGTGGTGATCGCCACCTATACCGACAGCCACGCCGATTATGCCGTGGCGGCGATAGAGGCAGGTGCCCATGTCTTCGTGGAAAAGCCGCTGGCAGGCACGGTCGCGGATGCGCAGCGGGTGGCCGACGCCGCCCGCCGACTGAACCGCAAGCTGGGGGTTGGCTATATCCTGCGCCATCACCCCAGCTGGCAGCGGCTGATCGCCGAGGCCCGCGCCCTTGGCGGACCCTATGTGTTCCGCCTGAACCTGAACCAGCAGTCCGAAGGGGCCGCGTGGGAGACCCACAAGGCGCTGATGCAGACGACCTCTCCATTGGTGGACTGCGGGGTGCATTATGTCGACGTCATGTGCCAGATCACCGATGCCACCCCCTTGCGGGTCCATGGCATGGGCCTGCGGCTGAGCGACGAGATCGCCCCGGACATGTACAACTATGGCCAGTTCCAGGTGATCTACGACGACGGGTCCGTCGGCTGGTACGAGGCCGGATGGGGACCGATGATGTCGGAAACCGCCTTCTTCGTGAAGGATGTGGTCAGCCCCAATGGCGCGGTGTCCATCGTCGATGCCGACAAGGGCGACAGCGACGACATCGACAACCACACCTGCGTCGGTGGCCTGCTGGTACATCGCCCCGGCGACGACCGTCGCATCGACCTGCCCGACGAGCCGGGGCACCAGGCACTTTGCGACGCCGAAGCGGCCTGGATCCTCGACGCCATCGCCAAAGACACTGACCTCAGCCGTCACATGACCGACGCCGTGCAATCCCTGCGCATCTGCCTTGCCGCCGATGACAGCATCCGCACCGGCCAAACTATTTCTCTGGGAGACCTGCAATGACCGCCCTGAAACTGGAAAACGTCAACAAGTCCTTCGGCCCGGTTCATGTCCTGAAAGACATCAACCTGACCGTGGAAGAAGGTGAATTCGTCGTCTTCGTCGGCCCCTCGGGCTGCGGGAAATCAACGCTGCTGCGCGTCATCGCGGGGCTGGAAGACGCCTCCAGCGGCACCATCACCATCGGCGACGAGGTGGTGAACACCGTGCCGCCCGCCCGCCGCGGCATCGCCATGGTGTTCCAATCCTACGCGCTGTATCCGCATCTGACCGTTAAGGACAACATGGGGCTGGGCCTGAAACAGGAAGGCCAGTCCAAGGACGTGGTGGAAGAGCGTGTCGGCAAAGCCAGCGCGATGCTGGATCTGGACAAATACCTGGCGCGCCGTCCCTCGGAACTGTCCGGCGGTCAGCGTCAGCGGGTGGCCATCGGCCGGGCCATCGTGCGCGATCCCAAGCTGTTCCTGTTCGACGAACCGCTGTCCAACCTCGATGCCGCCCTGCGCATGAACACGCGGGTGGAAATCGCCGCCCTGCACCGCACCCTGTCGGCCTCGATGATCTATGTGACCCATGACCAGATCGAGGCGATGACGCTGGCAGACAAGATTGTCGTGCTGCGCGACGGCCGGATCGAACAGGTGGGCAGCCCGATGGATCTGTACAACAACCCCGCCAACAAGTTCGTGGCCGGGTTCCTCGGCTCGCCGTCGATGAACTTCCTGGCGCGATCGGTGGCGGGTCTGCCTGCGGGCCAGACCCTGGGCATCCGCCCCGAGTACCTGTCCTTCCGCGACGATGGCCAGATCTCGGGCGAGGTCACCCATGTGGAACGTCTGGGCGGCGACACCAACCTGCTGGTGCGCACCGATCAGGGCGAAACACTGACCGTGCGGCTTTTCGGGCAGGACAGCACCCCGGTGGGCGCCCGTGTGACGCTGGGCTACGACCCTGACGATGCCTTCTATTTCGACGCCGACGATCAGCGCATTCTGCCACTGGCAGCCTGAGCGTCTTCTCCCCCGCCCGGGCAACAACGCCCGGGCGGGGATTTTCCATCAGATCCCGAAGTCGAACACCGTGCCCGGCGCGTCGAAACTGCCGCCGATCACCTGGATGATGCCGGTGCTGTCGAAGCTGATGCCGGTGTCGATGGTCGTGGTGCCACTGCCCGATTTCAGGATCGTCCCGGCATTGCTGATGCCACTTTGCGCGGCAGCCGGGGCATCGAACCCAAGCTCGAAATCGGTCTGCGGGCCAAAGAACTCCACCGTGCCGGTATCGGCAATGACCAAGTTGCCCGGCGCGGCGGTGTCCAGATCGGTTACAAACTGGAAGGCATCGGTGTCAAAGAAGCCGTTGCCGCTGGCCTGACTTCCGCCCAGCAGCATGTCGGCCTGCTCGATGATCGCGGTGCCGCGCACCTCGACGGTCTGGGCAATCAGGATCGCTTCGGCAAAGTCGTATTGATCCGGAATCGCGGCTTCGCCGAACCGGCTGACCGAGCCGGTCTCAAGGATCAGGTCGCCGGTCCCCAGAAGCGAGGCATCGCTGATGTCGAACCCGCCGGTGACGGTGACATCGCCTGGCCCGGCCAGCGCCGCGTTGTCTGCCAACTCCAACGTTCCGACCGACAGATCCTGCCCGACATACAGCACGGCGTCCTCGACCCGCACGTGATCCAGCCCGTTGGCCACCATCTCCGGGGTCAGCACCACTTCGGTGAGGCCCGAGTCCTGCCAGGGCGCGGTCAGGGCGAACTGCCCCGAACCCTGCTGGAAGGTGCCACTGGTGTTGTCGCCGTAAAGCGGCACCTCGCTGGATCCGCCGTTGATCTTGGCAAGCGTGCCCTGCACGTTGACCCCGACGTTAACCCCGGTTGTCACCACGTTGTTGTAAGAGCTCACGAAAATATCCGCCCGCGGCCCGTCCATGGTCAGAACCCCGGTGGACAGGATGTCCAACGTCCCCGGTTTCTGATCGTACTGGCCAATCTGCGAATTGTAGGTGGTCTGGCCAAGGTAAAGCTGCACGCTGCCAAAGTCCGCCGTTCCCGCCACATCCATGTCACCGCGCAGCTGCAGATTGGTGCTGTTGTACGGGTTCTCAGGATCGAAGGGCTGGCCGAAAGCCGCCGTGGCGGTGTCGGCAATGGTCAGCGTTGCATGCCCGGTTTCGACGGTGCCCTGCTGCCAGTCGAAGTTCTGAAGAACGGTCAGATCATCCTGGATGACCAGCGTGCCGCCATTGATGGTCAGGTTGTCGACCGACAGCGCCTCGGACACGGTGAAGGTTCCGCTTTGCACCACGATTTCGGTGAAGCCCGCGTCGATCAGTGCCTGCGAATAGGTCAACTCGCCGCCGCTGAGCGTCAGGATGCCATCCTGGAAGTCGAAGGTGCCGGTATTGGACAGCAGCGAAATCGCGGTGGTGCCGCCGCCGGTCTTGACGATGGCGCCCGCGTTGGCCACCCCGCTGTCATCCTCGTCATAGCCCGCGAACCTGCGGCTGATGCTGTTCAGGTTGCCGTTGATGGTCAGGGTCCCGGTGCCGAGCACCGACACCACCCCGTGGTCGAAGTTGTATTGATTCAGCGTGCTGTCATAAGTGCCGCGCTGGCCCAGTTGCAGGGACATGTTGCCCAGATCGGCATCGCCCTCGATCTCCAGCGTGCGTGTCAGGAAGCCGTGGCCAGAGGAACTTGTGGTGGCGTGGTCGTAGCCGAACAGCACATCGGCGGTATCGGCCAGATGGGTCACGCCGGTTCCGCTCATGGTGCCGGCGATCCAGTCAAAGTCCTGGCTGACCGTCAGCGTGCCGGTGCCCCGTACCTCGCCGCCGCTCAGGTCCAGGCGCGGCAGGGTGACGTCCTCATCGACAGTGACCGTGCCGTTGGTGACCTTCAGACTGGTCAGCCCGGCATCGACCATGGCCTGTGTCAGCAATAGGTCACCGGTGGAATGCACCATCACCCCGTTGTTCAACTGATAAGTGCTGGCACTGCCATCCAGCAGCGGGATGGTCAGCTCGCTCACCTCGGACACGATGGTGCCAGCCGAGGTCACGCCCCAGTTGGTGCCGGCCGGCGGTGTCGCGGCCAGGTAGATCGAGCCCGAGCCGGAAACCCGCAAGGTGCCGGTCGCCGAAACATCCAGCGCACCCGCGGTGTAGACGTACTGCCCAAGAGTCGAGTCGTAGGTCTGCACCCCCAGATACATCGCGCTGGTCACTTCGGCCTCACCATGCACCGTCAGGTTGCGGCCAAGCGAACTGTAGTAGTGGCTGCCAAGCTCGGCCTTGGCGGTATCGGCGATGATGATGTCCCCACCGCTCAACGTGCCGCCGCTCGTGGTGGTCAGGGCGGTGGTGATCGTCAAATCGCCATCGCCGGACAAGGTGCCCCCCGAGATCGAGAGGCTGTTCAGCGAGATATCCTCGGTGATCACCAACTCGCCACCACCAAGCGCGATATCGGTCAGGCCCGCATCGACCATCGCCTGCGTCAGGTCCAGCGTGCCGCCGGTCAGACGCACGACCCCATCCACGATCTGGACTGTGGCATTGGTACCAAGCTGCAACGCGTGGATATCGCTGGTGCCGCCGTCTTCCTTGATCAGCGTGCCATCGACCGCGACCTCGGCGGTGACGCCCGTAACGGTGTGGCCAAGGACGATATCGCCATAGTCGCCGTGCAGGGTCAGGGTGCCCGTCGTGCCGACGTCCACCCGGCCGCCGAACGAGACGTATTGCGCCTGCGCGCTGTCGTAATGCTGCTCGCCCAGCCGCACCACGCTGTTGTCGACCGCAAGATCGCCATCCACCGTCAGGGTGACGCCCAGATAGTGATTGGTGGTATAGCTGCGGTTGGACAGAATCTCGGCGCTGGCGCCCGCATCGACAATCAGCTCCCCACCCCCCGTCACGGTCGAGGCATAGGCGGTGTAACTGCCGGTCACGGTCAGGGTGTCGATCACCTGTAGGGTACTGTCTTGCAGGATCAGGCCCGCAAGGCTGACGTCGCCCGAGACAACAAGCGTGCCATTGATGATATGCAGGCTGGTCAGGCCGCTCAGATCGGTGTCGGCGTCGATCACGAACCGGCCGCCCGAGACCGCGATATCGCCGGTCAGGGTTGCACCGGGGCTGTCCAGGGTCGAGGTCATGTTTTCCAGGTACAGCGTGCCGGTGTCGGTCTGGGACAGCGTGCCCGTGCCCGAGATCGGCAGACCGTTCAGGCGTGTCTGTCCCGCACCCGTCTTGGTGAAGCTGCCATCCAGGATGATCTCGGACAGGGTGCCATCGCTGGCATCGCGGTAGCGCAGGATGTCCGAGTTGAATTCACGCGCTTCGTAACTGCCGGTGCCGGTGATGTTCAGGATGCCATGGGTATCGGGCCCCGATTGGGTCGATCCCAGCCGCAGGGTCGCCTGCTCTTGCACCGCCGACCCTGCGATGGTCAGGGTGCGGCCCAGGTAGAGACTGCCGTGGTCGATGGGCGCCTCGACGTTCAGCAATTCACCCAGCACCGCCTGCGCGCCGGCAGCCACGATGACCTCGCCACCCGCGCGGAACTCGCCGCCCTGCCAGTCCAGGCGGCCGGTGATGGTAATCACGCCGGTGCCTTCGATGCGGCCATTGGTCATCGACAGGTTGGTCAGGGTGATATCCTCGTTCACCTGCAAGACGCCTCCAGTGACTGAGATATCGGTGACCCCGTCGGCGGCGGTCACGACCCGCGTGACCCCGTTGGCCACCGTATCGGCATAGATCGGCGTCGGGGCCGGGGGCGTGAAGCTGCCGACGTCTCCGTTGGGCGTGGTGATCTGGCCGGTGGGTGCCAGCACGGTGCCGCTGCCCGAAAGGGCGATGGTGGCGTCGATGTCGGCGATGCCATCGCCGGTCTTCTGGATGGTGCCGTTGTTGATGACCGCATTGGGCGACCCTGCCGAGGATCGGTAGTCCTGCAGCCGCGCGTGCGCCCCTTCAAGGTTCAGCGTCCCACCCGCGGCAACGGTCACATCGACCCCGGTCTGCGGCGTGCCACTGACGCCCAGGCGCAGATGCGCCTGTTCGATGGTGGCGGTGCCCTGGATCGTCAGGTCGCGCGCCACATCCAGATTGATGTTGGTGGCGCGGCTGTCGCCGGTGTACTCGGGCCCGAATTGGGCCGAAGCACCGGTGCCGATGACCAAGGCGCCGGTACCGGTCAGGGTGCCGCCGGTCTGGCGGTAGTCGCCGGTGACGGTCAGATCCCCGATCCCTGTGATGGTGCCCGAGACAACCTCGAGATCGGTGATGCTGCTGTCGGCGGTCACGTCCAGGGTGCCGCCGTTCAGACGGATGTGGGACAGCGACACCGATCCGTTGATGACCAGCGTCGTGCCGCTGCGGACCTCGAACACCCCGTCCTGAGTCAGATAGCTGCCCGACCCGACCAGCGGCACCCCGTTCGAGACGGAACTGATGCCGCCGCCGTCCTTGATGATCTGGCCATTGTTGTCGATCTGGTTGCCAGCGGCCGCCACAGTCCCGATGCTGCGATAGTTGCTGAAATTGGCATTGTCCCCGATCAGGCGCAGGGTGCCGGTGGGATCGATGGTCAGAACCCCCGGATGGTTGATGTTCAGCCCCTGCGTTGCGTCGTAGACATAGGTGCCCAGCCGCAGCAGCGCGCCCTCCATGTCCGCATCGCCGGCAATCACCAGTTCGCGCTGCAGGTACAGCGTCGCGGTGCTGCCCGCGCCCGCCCCGATCACCCCGTTGGCGCCTTGCGCAAGGATCACCTTGCCATCGCCAAAGAAGGTGCCGTTGCTCCAGTTCAGGGCGCTGGTCAGGCTCAGGTCGCCGGGGCCGTCAAGTGTGCCGCCGGCCATGGTCAGTTCGGCCAGGGACACGTCCTCGACGATGTGGACGGTGCCGCTGACCACGTCGGCGATGGCAAAGATGCCACCATCCGTCGCCTGATCCACCTCGAACACGCCGGTCTCGATCTGGAAGCGCCCGTCGGCGGCGGTGATGCTGCCTTCGTGCCGCGCCACCGGAATGCTGGTGGTCTGGGTACCGGCGCTGGCGGTGATGGCGCCAAGGTTGACGATCCCGATCGCATCGCCTGCCGCAAAATAGGCCGTGCTGTAGATCCGCACGTCACCGGATGTGTTCTGGAAGTCCAGCGTGCCGCCGGTATCCACCGTCAAGAAGCCCGGCTGGGTGATCGTGGCCTGGGTGGTCCGGTCGTAGTACTGGTTGCCCAGATACAGATTGGCATTGCCCATCTCGGCCGTGCCCTGGATGGTCATGTCGCGCCCGAGATAGAGATAGCGCAGATAGGCATTGGGATTGCCGGCTTCGCCGAAATCGACATCGGCGCCGCTGGCGATCACCAGACCGCCGCTGCCATTGGTGCTGCCACCGGTCCAGTCCATCTGGCCAGTGATGGTCACGGTGCCGGTGCCATCCAGCCGCCCGTTGACCAGCGACAGGGTGTCGATGCTCAGGTCCTCGTTGGCCAGCACCGTCGCGCCGTCGATGTTCAGCACTGCAAGCCCGCCGTCCAGCGTAGCCTGGGTGATCGTCGATGTGCCCGTGCTGAAGTGGAACTGGCTGTCGGGATCGTCGATGGTTCCGGCGAAATCCTGCACCATCAGCGACGAGATGTTCGACCCGGTCTTGCGCAGGGTGCCGGTGCCGGTGAAGCCCGACAAAGTGCCATCGTTCAACCCGTCGTAGAGGGAGGTCTGCCCCTGGAACTCGGCCACACCGGTGGCATTCAGCTGCACGGTGCCTGCCGTCGGGGTCGAGGTCGAGGTGCTGGCATCGGTCAGCGTGGTACCGAAGGTGAAGTACGAGTTGTCTCCGAAGACCAGCGTGCCATCCACGGTCAGGGTCGTGGCCAGCGTCGGCGATGTGTAATACGGGTTGTCAACGGTGGCCGTGGCCCCGGCGGGAATGTCCACACCGCCGGTCAACGAGACCGCGCCGCCGCGCCATATCATGTCCTGCACCGTGGCCGCGCCCGTGCCTTCCAGCGAACCGCCCAGCATGGTCAGTTCCGTCAGGGTCACATCCTCGTCCAGAACAACCGTGCCGCCGACAATCTGCAGCCGGTCAAAGCCCGCGTCTATCAGTGCTTGCGTCAGCGTGAAGGTGCCGTCGGTGATCTCCAGAATGCCATCGCGGAAGTCGAAGGTGCCGGTCTGCGCGCCGAAGAAGGCCGCGCCCGAGGCACCGCCCCCGGTCTTGACGATGCCACCCGCGTTGCTGAGTCCCGAGTCGGTGTTCTGCTGCGGATAGTTGACGCTCATGTCCGCGAAGGGACTGCTGAACGTATAGACGCCGCTGCTCTGCACGGTGATCGCGGTGTCGGTATAGGTATACTGCCCGGTCGTTGAATCGTAGATCGCGTCGCCCAGACCCAGGTTGGCATTGGCATGGATGACATCGCCGGACACGTCCAGATCGCGGGCCATGGTGATGTAACCGGTCGAGGGATAGACCTCGGGGTCATAGGTTTGACCCAGTTGCAGCGTCTCGCCATCAGGCACGACGATGTCGCCGGTCCCGCGGAAGGTGCCGCCGGTGACCAGCGCGGTTCCGGTCAGGGTCAGGTCGCCCACGCCCTGCACGGTGCCGCTGGCCATCTGGAAGTCGCCCAGCGTCACATCGCTGTCCAGGATCAGGGTGCCGCCGTCGATCTTCAGCCCGTTCAACTGGGTAAGGTCGTCCTGATCCGTCAGCCGCAGCGTCGCGCCATGGGGGATCGACACGAACCCGTCTTCGATCACCACCTGGCCGAGGGTCTCGTTGAACGGCGCTGCCTGCGAGGTGCCGCCGCCGGTCTTGCGCAGGGTGCCGAGGTTTTCCACCCCGGCGCCGCCAAAGTGGGAATCCAGGTAAATGTCCGAGTTGAAATTGGTCAGTTCCAGTTCCGACCCGGCGGCAATGGTCAGCCGCCCGCCGATGGTTTCGTTCTGTGCCAGCGTCGGGTTGTACTGGGTCAGACCCAGCCGAAGCTGCCCGGCCCCGACGGTCCCGTTGCCTTCCAGCAAAAGATCGCGATGCAGGCGCTGCGTCGTCGGATAAGGCACGTCGGCTTCGGGGTCGTAATCCGCGCCGAAGCGTGCCAGCGCGCCGTTCTCAACGGTCAGCAAACCGCCCTGCCCGAAGGTGCCCTCGCGCCAGTTCAGCTCTTCCTCGATGTTGATTGTGCCCGGTCCATCCACGGTGCCCCGCGTCAGGTTCAGAATGTCGATCTGCCCCAGGCTGCCGATTTCCAGCACCGCCGAATGGGACTCCAGCGTCACATCGTCGAGCAGGGCATCAAATTCGGTCGCCAGCCGGGTACTGTGGGAAATGCGCAGCGGTGCTTCGGCCACCAGCGATTTCAGATCCACATCGCCAAGGGACTGCAACACCACCTCGCCGGTCAGATTGCCGACGAACACATCGTCCGTGGCATCGGGCACCACGCCGGTGGTCCAGTTGCCGGCGGTACCCCACAGGTTGTCGCCTGCCGCCCCGGTCCATTCGTTCGAGAAGGTGCCGAGTTCGAAGTCGAAGGTCTGGTCGGTGGCCGAGGTGGCATTGCCCGCCACATCGGTGATGGCGCCACCCACCAGCGCCATGGTGTAGCTGCCCTCCTCCAGCACCGGATAGGTCAGCGACACCGTCCGGTCGCCCGACCGCAACAGCACCGACGCAGGCGCCACGACGCCCGACGGGCCGGTCAGCTGGAATGCCGCTGACAGATCGATTGTGGGATCCAGCGGTTCATCGAAAGTGAAGCTGAAGCCCCGCTTGGACCGCCCGTACAATGCGCCGGGATCGAGGGTCGAGGACACCAGCATCGGCGGAATCGTATCTGGCACGATCTCGGCGTTGATCAGCGTGCTCAACCCGACATTGCCGCCGGTGTCGGTGGCCCGCACCTGCAGCGAAATCGGCCGGCTGGTTTCGCCGCTGCCCAGCAGCGGAATGCGCGCGTTCAGGTCGAAAGGATAGGACAGGTCCACGATGATCGGATCGCCATCGACCAGCAGCGACACCGACCGCAACCCGGCATCGTCGGTGATCATCGCATCCAGCGAAATCAGGCTGCCTTCCAGGATCTGCACCCCGGCGGTGGCCGGGTCCATGTCCACATCCGCCGACACCAGCGACACCTGGGGCGCAACGCCGCTGGTGTCGAAGGGCTGGAAGTTGACAATGTGCAACTTGCCATCCGCCGCGCCGACATAGCCGACACCGGCTGCGATCAGCACATCGGTGGGCTTGCTGTCCACGGTGTAGCGGGTGATCAGCCCGCCGGTATTGGCCGGGCTGGCGGTGTTGATGACGTCGATGGCATCCACGCCGAACGCGCCGCCCGGATCGCCGACGATCAAACCGCGCCCGGCGCCGTTCAGCGCAATGGCGTTGCCACCCAGCGAGGTGTCATCCGCGCCGCTGATGACCGAGGGCGCATCGGGGCTGGACACATCCACCGTGACATAGCCGCCCTGGAACCCGTTGGAGGCCGGCACATAAACCACGCCGTCCCCGGCAAACAGCTTGCGCTCTGCCGCCGACAGGCCGACGCTCACCGATCCGCGCAGCAACAGCTGATCGCCCAGCTGTTCGATCACATGCAGGGTGCCGCGATTGTCCAGCGCATAGGCAAAGGCGCCCTCCTGCACCAGCCCGCGCACCGAGGCGACATTGCTGCCCAGCGAGATGCTCTCGATCTCGTCGCCGGTGGTCAGGTCGAACAGCTTGACCGCACCGCTGACCGAGATCAGCGCCTGCCCGTCGCGCGCGGCCACATGGCCCGCGCCGGTGGTCAGCTCGCCCAGATCCACCGGGGCACTGGTGTCGCTCAGATCCCAGATATGGGCGGTGCCATCGGTGGCGACCACGACCATCAGGTCCAGCGCCGCGTCGAAGTCCCCGTCGCGGACATTGGCGATGTCGGTGACGGACTCCACCGTCGGCGCGCGGGGATCGGTGACGTCGATCACCGACAGCCCGGTGGCGGTCAACACCAGAAGCGGGTCGGTGGTGGAACCATCGGCCGCTTGATCGCGGGCCGCGAACATGGCCTTGACCTCGCCGTTCAGGGCCAGCGTGCGCACCACGCCAAGGTTGGTCGAGAACGGATCCAGCGCCTCGATCCCCGACAGCACCGCGTTGTAGTCCGAGATGCCGTCGGCGTTGCTGTCGGCATTGATGTCCGACGTGCCGACTGCATGTTCGATGTCTGCCGCCAGCCCGTCGAAATCCCTGTCCGGCGCCGTCGAGGGCCGGAACACCAGCCCCGAGGTCAGATCAGTGCCCTGCCCCGAGGGCGAGGTGGTGCCATAGCCGCGCGCCACCAGACCGCTGTCCGGGTCGAAGACCGTGATGCGATAGTCAGCGTCCGCCGGCATGAACACTTCGAAATCGCCGTTGTCGTCGGACCGCGTGCGCAGCACGTCACCGGCCACATCGACGGCGATAAAGTCGTTACCCCAGTCGAAATAGTGCATCCCTTCGAAGGAGGTCGCCGAGGCCGCCACCGCTGTCACCGGGTTCACCGGGTCGTTGGACGAAATGGTGATCGCGCCCCGCTCCAGCCCCGGCGCGACGCCGGTGAAGGAGACTCCGAAGCTGAAGGTATCGCCGGTGGCCAGAGTGATGGGGTTGGTCGCCAGATCGGTGGGCACGCCGACCAGATCAAAGGCCGAGGCCGTGGCATCCAGATCGATACCGTCGATCACCAGATCCTGCAGCCCATCGTTGGTGATGGTGAACATGTCTGCAACCGATTGCGTATCGCCCCGATCTACACCGCCAATGTTCGAATTGTCCGAGGTTACACGCAGTGTCGGCAGCGACGCGGTCGAGGTTCCAGACAAGGCGACTTCATAGGGATCGCTTGTTGCGTTGCTGTCGATCGAGAAGACGGCCGACAGATCACCCGTAGTATCCGGGTCGAAATTGATCGTGATAATCCGGGATTCGCCCGGTTGCAGGGAAAACGCGGTTTCCAGCGCGTCGATTTCGAAGGCTCCACTGTCGACGGTGATCCCGTCGATCACCGCCACATCCGACCCGTAGTTCTGGATCTCGATGTCAAGGAACGGGGCGGTGCCACCGATGACGGCATCTGCGAATGCCAGCGACCCAAAGACCGGCGTGCCGTCCACCAGCGAGATATCAAGCGCCGGGCCGTCAACCTGTACAAAGGCATCATGGCCGGTATCCGTCGTGCCGGTATAGCCAACCTGATTGTTGATGCCGGTAACGTAACCCGCCTGTGTCGTGTTGATCGTGTTGTAGTATTTGAGCGCCTTCAGCAGTTCTTCGGGCGTGTAGGTGTTGTGAAGGTTGACCATCGCCGCTTCGAGCGATTCATCGAAGCTTTGCGAGTTGGTCGAATACAGGCCCTGGGCCATCACATCATCTGTGCCGCCAGCGTGAAGCGTCACCGCTCCGGTCGATTGGTATTCAAGGGTGTGGATCAGCCCAAGGTTGTGACCGATTTCATGGGCAGAGTTGTGACCCAGCGCCAGTTGCAACTCGCCATTGGTATCGCTGCTGGCGCTATCAATGAAGAAATTGTCCAGGTAGAACGCAATCGGCCCTCCCAGCGTGTTGTTCATCACTTCGGCTGCGCGATACAGAATTTCGTATTTGTTGTAGTTCCCCCGCTCCGTGTAAAGCTTGATGATCTCGTCAAAATCAATGTCCGTGGCAGCAAAGGCATTTGTTGCCCCGCCCAGCCCGTAGCCATCTATTGCACCGGTCACCGGATCATAGCTGATCTGGGACCGCCCATCGAGGAAGCTGATGTTGTTGCTGCCGGTGCCTGAGGTGGTTTCGGAAATCCCTTCCAGACCGGCATCATCAAAGAACTTCTGAGTTTGTGTCCCGATCAGAGCCAGGATCGCGTCACGCTCGGCCTTTGTATCGATCAGGGCCTTCTGGGTCGCCGTCAGGTTGGGATAGTTCGTGGCATTCAACATGCTCGCCAGGATCGACTCGAAGGTCGTGGTATCCAGCTTGTAGGTTTCGGGGGCGGCCCCTTTGCCGGACAGCTGAATGGTGCCAGCGCTTTCGCCGCCAATGCTGGTAAAACTGACATCCAACGTGTCGGTCAAAGCGTCAGCCGTAGCCGTCGGATCGAACCGCACGACGGTATTTCCGTTTTGCAGGGAATAGTGGGTTCCGGTGCCGATGCTCAGGTCCGGCTGCACCCCGATCAACTCTAACGGCACATCGCGCACGCTGGTCCCGGCCCCATCATTCACGGTCTGGGCAAAGCCCATCTCTCCGCCGCCCATCCCGCCGGTATGCGTGTCATCCGTTGCGTCGACAAACCGCGAAACGATGATCTCGTCCTTGGTGACGGTCTGGACGCCATTTTCATCCTGCGTGCGCTCAGTGATGGTGATCTTCGAACCATAAAGCTTGTTCGTGTCGATGTTTTTCAGGCCGCCCGCCCCGAACATGGAGTCGAAGTCCTTGAACGAGAAGGCAAAGCCCTTCTGCGCATTGGTCCCCGCGCGCAGGGTGAATTCGGTATTCGCCAGACCAAGGTTGCCCTCCTTGTCGGCGAAGGCGGCCAGCGGGCCGTCGATCTCGATCTTGACGTTGATCCAGGGCTGTTCCTTGCCGTTCACATCCTCGGCGGCTTCAGGGCAGTCCTCGTCGCCGGGGTTGGGCGGGGTTTCGTCCAGCGGCGGCGGCGCGACCCAGTCGCGGGAGAAGCGGATGCCCCCGGCACCGTCGTTGTTATAAAGCGGTAGCGTGTCGACATCGGTCGGCAACATGGGGTCCGGTACGGACGGATCTTCTTCGTCCGGTTGCAGCGGGTCGCCGCCATTGCAGCCGTTGCCCCCCGGCGGGGTCATGCCGTGCCAGCCGGGCTTGGTGATGCCGGTGCCGGGATCGGTGGTGACGGTCTTGCCATCGGCGCTGACGGTGCCGGTGCCCTCGATCACCAGCCGTCCGGTGGTGTGGTCGAAGGACAGCAGGTTCAGCTTGGTACCGGGCGCGGCGTTGAAGACATTGGGCAGGGTCAGTTGCGCCGGGGTGGTGAAGACCGCCGCATCGGGGGCCTGGATGGTCAGGTCGAAGGTGTGCTGCATGATGCCCGCGGGCAGCATGTCCATCACCAGTTCCGGCGGCACCGTCGAAATGCCGACCTGCGCATTGCTCACCGGATCGCCGTGTTCATCGACGGCGGTGCCGGGCTGCACCACAAGCTGGATCGCGTTGCGCTGCTCGGCGGTCAGATCCTGCGCGGCGGACACCGGCACGTTGATCTGGGTCTCGGCGGTGTCGGACAGATCGGTCAGGATCTCGCTGGGTACGCGCGGCAGATAGACCTCACCCCGGCCTTCGACCGCCGCCCGCTGTTCGGGGGTGCCCTGCGCTGCCATCAGGGTGTTTTCCTGACCGGCGATGATCGTCGCATCCATCACCATCTCGGGCCAGAAGATGCCGTTGGGCGGGTTGGTCGCCGTGCGCCCGTCCAGCGCCACCTTGACGTTGCCCGAGGGCACATTGGTCAGCTCGAAATAGCCGGTGGCGTCGGTGGTGACCTTGTATTGCTCAAGCCCCAGAATATAGACCTCGGCGCCTTCGATCGGGCTTTTGAACACATCGTCGTCGGTGAAATCGGTGCCATCCGGACCGCGCGAGTAATCGTCCACCGTCATCGGCTTCAGATCGTTGCCGGGATCGACAAGGTAACCGGTGATGGTGGTGTTCGACACTGCCGCGGTCGAGACGGTGGAGAAACTGCTGGCAAAGCCGCCCCCCGCCGCGCCATCGGCGTCGCCGTCCAGCACCGCGCCGTCGGTGGCCTTGATGTTGTCGCCGTCCAGATGAACGGTGACTTTGCTGGCACCAGGCATGGCTTGCGCCGGGAACAGCCAGGCTTTCAGGCCGTCAGCACTGAGCTTGACTTGCGACGGCAGAACCGCCCCGCCGGTGTCGGTGATGTAGAAAGTGCTGCTGGTCAGCGTGGTTGCATCGACGGGACGCGAGAAATGCACCTCGGGCCGGAAGGTCGAGCCGACATCGGTCGCATCCTCGGCCGGGGACCGGTCTGTCACCACGAAGGGAACCGCCGTGACCAGCGACAGGGCGATGTCCTGCGAGATCGAATTGCCCGCCGCATCCACGCCGATCAGGGTGACGGTATGGTCGCCGGCATCGACACCGGACAGGTTCAGTTTGGTGTCGAACGCGCCGGTGGCGGTGTTGAACGAGATCGGCACGGTGGTGCCGCCGCCGATCTGATAGGCCAGCGCGATGACCGGAGAGCCGGTGCCGTCGATGGTGCCGGTCAGCCGCGCGCCGATGCCCGACAGGTCGCCATTGGCATCGGTGCTGGTCAGGGTCACGCTGGGCGGCAGGCTGTCCACCAGCACCGTGTGGTTCAGGGTGGCGCTCTGGTTGCCGGCCACATCGGTGGCACGGAAGGCCAGATCGTATTGCCCGTCCGCCAGTCCGGACAGCGTATAGGCAAAGTTCCCGGCAGCATCGGTGCCGACATCGGCAGGCGCACCGCCGTTGACCGACACCGTCAGCCCGGCCAGCCCCGACAGCGCGTCCAGCGCGGCACCGGTCAGGTCGATGGGCTGGTTGGCGACGTAATCGGGGAAGCTGTCGACGACAATGACCGGCGGCGCGGAATCGGTGGTCGAGGTGAAGGCGGCCATCGCCCAATCCGCCACCGTCTGGCCAAGGGTCAGCCCGTCCTGGTTCGAGAAATCATAGTGCACCCCGCCCCACAGGCGGCTGTCGGCGTTCTCCTGCGCGGCCTCCCAGTAACTGGCAAAGCTGCGGGTGGTGCCCAGCAGGCCCAGCGACTCGGTGCTGAAGGACTGGGTGCCGAAGAGGTCGGTCAGAATCTCGGCCGCAGCCCCCGAGGCGGCGCCGTGGCCCGACACGTATTCGGGATGCGCCGGGGCAAAGAGATAGGGGTTCCAGGTGGCATCCTGCACGGTCGCCGGGTTGCCATCGCTGTCGGCCTCGCGGATGGCGTCCTCGGGACGCCAGTAGTCGAAGGCGTATTTCGCATCCCAGGCCGCGATCATCGCGTCGGCCATGGCGATGTTCAGCACTGCCATGGTGCGGGCATTCTCGGCCGATCCCAGCCCTTGCGAAGCCAGGTAATCCGCGGCGATCGAGTTCCAGTGTCCCGGCGTGGTCTCGGTGCCGCGCGCGTCCTTCCAGAACTGCGCGGCCTCGCTTTGATCGGTGGTGCGCGTGGTGCTGTCGCGGGCGCCGATATCGGCCACTTCGGCCACCGCATCGGCATAGGCCTGGCTGGTCAGCTTGGGCGGGCCACCGGGCCGGAACTGATCGGTGGATTGCAGCGACCAGGGATCCATGGTGGCGTATTGCGGCGTTACGGCGGTGTTGTAGAACGGGCCGGTTTCGCGCCATTCGCCGGGCACATCGCTGCCGGGATAAGGTTCGAAATCATCCCAGCCGTCCTGCCCCCGGATCGCGATCACCTTGCTGGCCACGCTTTGCCCCAGCGCCATGCCGTCGGTCTTGGCCTGACCGTCGCCGATCGCCGCCAGCGAGGTGGCCAGATGGGTGTCCAGTTCCGGCGCGAAGGCCGGGAAGGCATAGCTGAGCACCGCGTGCGAGGCGACCGAGACCGCCGCCGCCAGATTGGCCCCCGCCGCCGCATCCACATCGGCCATCACCGCCGAGCTTCCGTCCAGCGCCGCGATCACGTCATAGACGGCAACCGACTGCATCGCCAGAACCCGGCTGGCGGTGGTTGCCCCGGCCGCGTTGTCGACGATGCTGTCCAGCGCGATCTGGTTCCACGTCAGCACCGGCGTGTCGCTGGCCACCGGATCGACGCCGGTGATGGTCAGGCTCAGGGTCGAAGCGTTGCCCGCCGCATCGGTGGTGGTCAGGGTGATGGTATTGGCCCCTTTGGCCACGGCCACCCCGCTCAGCGCGAAACTGCCGTCGTTCTTGACCAATGCCGAGACCGTGCCGTCAGATACCGTGGCGCCGGGCTCGCCCATACCCACCAGCTTGACCTTGGCCAGCGATGTGCTGTTGTCGCCCACCGGATCTGTGTCGGAACTGGGCGCCAGCGCCGCGGTCGAGGTCTGCGCCGTGGTGTCGAAGGTGAAATCCAGCGCCTGCGAGATGCTGCGCGCGCCGTTGGCGTCATCCACCGCGAAATGCACCGTGTGCAGCCCGTCCGACAGGCTGGTTCCCAGCGCGGTTTCCAGACTGGATTTGGTCAGGTCCAGCTTGCCCGTCGCATCCGGCGTTTCCGAGATCGCCACGAACCCGCCGCCATCCAGCGAGACCAGCACCTGGCTGACCGCCGCCGTGCTCTGGATCGTCGCGATCAGGTCGGCATCACTGGTGATATTGTCGCTGGCCGACACCCCGGTGTCGGTCTTCAGCGCCACGGTGAATTGCGCCGGTCCCCCCGGTGTGATGCCGAAGTGGAAATCGGCGGTGGTCAGCTTGGTGGCATCGAAATCGGCCAGCGTGAACTGATGCGCCGTGGTGCCCTTGGCCCGGACGACCGTGTGCGTGCCCATCTGGGTGATATCCAGATCCGACAGCGAACTGATCTGCGAATGCCCGGCCAGGTGGATCAGGTCAGTGCCATCCTTGAAGCCGACCACCACATCCTTGCCGGCGCCATCGCCGAAGACATAGGTGTTGCGGCCCGCGCCCCCCAGAAGGAAGTCGTCACCGGCCCCGCCTTCGATGGTGTCGTTGCCCGCGCCGCCGATCAGCACGTCATTGCCGCCGCCGCCCGACACGTTGTCATCGCCATCCCCGGCAAAGATGGTGTCGCCCTTGGTGCCCCCGATCAGCCGGTCGTTGCCACCGTTGCCGACCATGGTGAACCGGGTGGTGCTGCCCGTGGCGTCGATGGTGTCATCGCCGGTGTAGCCGGAAATCCGCTCGACCCCCAGCCAGCTGCCGACCGAGATCGACACGCCTGCCGCGTTGTAGATGATCGCCTTGTCGTTGCCCGCGCCGCCATCGGTGACGGTGTCACCGTCTTCGCCGATCAGCATCACATCGTCGCCATCGCCGCCGGTGTAGGTGTCGTTGCCCGCGCCGCCGAACAACAGGTCGTCGCCTGCGCCGCCGCGCAGAATGTCGTTGCCGTCGCCGCCCACCAGCAGGTCGTCGCCGATACCGCCGTCCAGCGTGTCGTCGTCTTTCCCGCCATAAATCGTGTCGGCCACATCGCTGCCGGTCAGCGTGTCATCACCGTCACCGCCCGACAGAACCACGCGCGTGGTGCCGCCGGTGGCGTCAATGGTGTCATCACCGGTATAGCCGGTGTAGCGTTCGACGCTTTTCCAGCCGCCCACCGACAGGGTCACCCCGCCCGGATTGTAGATCACCGCCTTGTCGTTGCCGGCCCCGCCATCGGTGACGGTGTCGCCATCCTCGCCGATCATCAGCACATCGTTGCCGGCGCCGCCCGAATAGGTGTCGTTGCCGGTCGATCCGAGCAGCAGGTCATCGCCCGCGCCGCCGCTGAGGGTGTCGTCGCCCTCGCCGCCGATCAGCGCATCGCTTGCAGTGCCGCCGATCAGCGTATCGTCGCCCTTGGCCCCCGACAGCAGTAAGGTCGTGGTCTGGCTGGAGCCATCGATGGTGTCGTCGCCATCGTTGCCGTTGATCCGTTCGATCCCGCTCCACCCGGTCAGATCCAGCGCGACCCCGGTCGGATCCTGGATCGTGGCCTTGTCATAACCCGCCGTGCCGGTGTCGGTGACCGTGTCGAACCGGTCCACGAAATAGCTGTCGGAATTGTTGCCGCCATCCATGATGTCGGCACCCGAGTTGCCGAACAGCTGGTCATTGCCATCGCCGCCCGACAGGGTGTCGTTCTGCGATCCGCCGAACAGAAGGTCGTTGCCGAAACCGCCGTCCAGTTTGTCGTCGCCCTGTTCGCCATAAAGCGTGTCGGCCCCGCCGCCGCCGATCAGCGTATCGTTTCCCAGCCCGCCCGAGACGGAATCATTGCCCGCCCGCGCGTCGATCACATCGTCGAAATCGGTGCCGGTCAGGGTCTCGTCGCTGCCATCGCCCACCAAGTTCACGCCCATCGACGCCGCCGCCAGCGGCACCGCCGCCTGCGCGGCCAGAGGCGCGGCAAGGGCGCTGTCCAGCGCGGTCACACTTTCACCTTCCAGGCCGGTGGCCAGCGCATCCGCGTCCAACTGGCCATCGTGATAGGAAGACAACAGGGTGAGCACCCGGCCCAGTTGATCGGCCGTTGCGGCGGTGTCGCCGCTGCTGGCCGCGGTCAGGTCCAGCCCGCGCGACGCCTGGGAAAAGCGCAGCTGGGTGGCAGTGCCATCGCTCAGCACCTCAAGCAGCGGCTGCGTCGGATCGCCGATCACCAGCCACGAGGCCATCTGGCCGGGCAGCGTCGGCAGCCCGCTGCCCATCAACCGGACGCCCGCATGGTCAAGCGTCACGGGCTGCGTGGCCCCCAGCGGATCGAAGGTCAGGCTGAACTGGCGCAACAGCGCCGCGAACACCGCCAGACTGCTGGCATCAAGGGGCTGTAGATAGGCATCGAATATCTGCGCGCTGGTTTGCGTGGCGTTTGCGATCGGCAGATACTGAATTTTTCCCACTGAACTTCCCCGGTGTTTCTGGCGGCTGCATTGCCAATGTTCTTGCGACGTGGCGTCATCTTAACACATTGTTCCTGCAAACCGGGGCAGACATGCAAGAAGATTGCGCGGAAATCGGGCGCAGAGTTGGGAAAACCGGACACGTCAAGCAGGGGTCAGGGGCAGATCGATCCGGCGGCGCGGGTCATTCCAGTTCGTTCAACCGGATGCGCAGCGCCTCGACATCTTCCAGATAGCTTTGCCCGGCCTCACCCAGGGCGCGGCGGGTTTCCAGAACCAGAAGCCGCAGGATCGAGATCGCGCCGACATAGCTGTCGGCAAACTGCGGCGTGTCCACCTGGCATTCGATGGTCCATGTCGCCAGCGCCGGGGCTTCGCGCACGGATTGATCGGTGATCAGCAGGATCCGCGCGCCACGATCCGCCATCTCGGCCACCACGCGGTTGAAGCTAGCAGGCCGCCGCCGCAGCCCGACCACGATGGCCAGATCCCCTTGTTCCAGCAGGGCAATCCCTTCGGCCTGCGTCTGTCCGGGCAGCAACAGCGGCGAGACCGCGCGGCGGATCTGCGCCAGTTGCGCGGTGACGTACTGCGCCAGGAAATGACTGTTGCGATAGCCCAGGCAGCGCACGCGGGGCGCCTTGGCCAGGGCGGTGCTGATGTCCTTCAACGTCAGCGGGTTGAGCCGCGACAGGGTGCCTTCCAGAACCTCGATCTCGTTGTGCAGCAGATCCGACAGATGGCCGCCGTCCCCGGACCGCGCGCCGGTGAACAGGGGCGAGCCTCCGGCCCGCAGCTTGCGGGCTTCCTGCCGCGCCTGGTCGAAACTGTCATAGCCGATCCGCCGGAAAAAGCGGCTGACGGTTGCATTGGACACGCCCGCACGGGTGGCCAGCTCTGACCCGGTCAGCACCGCCAGTTCGGCGGGGTTCTCCAGCACCGAATCGGCGATGCGCCTTTCGCCCTCGGGCAGTCCTGAAAACGCCTCATGAATGCGCTGCGGCATTGGGCGTGCGCTTTTTTTTGCCTGTTTTTCAGACACGTCGCGGCGCCGATAAATTGAAATAGGTTTTTCGTTGTTCCATGGTAAAAGAAAAGTGTCTTTCTCTTTGTACGTCAAGTCCCAGCCAGAGAGGCCAGAACCAACGTGTCCCCAATCTCGGAAAAAGCCAAGCGGCTCAGCCTGCGCGTCAACTGGGTGGTGGAACGTGTCTGCGTTGCCCTTCTGGTGCTGCTGGTGCTGGATGTCTGGCTTGGCATTCTGGCGCGCTATGTCATCCCCCTGCCGATGACCTTCACCGAGGAGCTGGCGCGCTACCTGATGATCTGGATGGCGCTGCTGGCGGTGTCCTCGGGCATCGCGCATCGCGAACACATCGGGGTGGAGTTCATCTTCAGCCGCCTGCCCGCCTCGGCCCGCCGCTGGCTGGCCACCGGGTTCGACGTCATCGCCTTCATCTTCTTCGCCGCACTTTTCTACTATGGCATCGGCTTCGCCGAGCGCGGGTTCTCGCGGCTGACGATGATCTACGCCATTCCCAAGGGCTATCCCTTCCTCGGCGTGCCACTGGCCGCGGGCATGGCCTGCGTGCAACTGGCCCTGATCGGGATCCACGACTTTTTCAACGATACACCGCCCGAGGCCTTGGGCGCGACGCTGCTCGATCCGGGAGACGACTGATGGGTGCACTGCTGGTTGCAATCGCGTTTTTCGGGCTGATGGCCCTGGGCATGCCGGTGGGATTTGCCATCGGGGTGTCGGGCATGATCGGCATCCTGGATATCGGGCCGCGCTTCATGCAGATGGCCCCGGACCGGCTGTTTGCCGGGCTGGACCTGTTTCCCTTCCTGGCGATGCCCTTCTTCATCCTGGCGGGCGAGATCATGAACCGCTCGGGCATCACCCAGGGGCTGGTGAAGCTGGCGAACGCGCTGGTGGGCTGGATGCGCGGCGGCATGGCCCATTCCAACATGGTGGCCTCGGTCATGTTCGCGGGCATCACCGGGTCGGCCACCGCCGATGCGGCGGCCTTCGGCAACACCATGGTGCCGGCCATGCACAAGGCGGGCTATTCGAAATCCTATGCCGCGGCGGTGACGGCGGCGGGGTCGATCATCGGGCCGACCATCCCGCCGTCGACGCTGGCGATCATCTATGGCTCGATCATGGGGGTGTCCATTGCCGGGCTGTTCGCGGCGGGCATCCTTCCGGGGCTGCTGATCTGCGCCATCTGCATGGCGGTGATCGCCCTGACCGCGCGCCGCAAGAACCTGCCCAAGGGCGAGGGCCGCCCCAGCTTTCGCCTTGTCATTCAGGCCCTGCGCGAGGGCTTTCTGGCGGCCCTGTTGCCGCTGTTCATCCTCGGCTCGATCCTGGGCGGCTTTGCCACGCCGACCGAGGCCGCCGCCATCGCCGTCGCCTATGCGCTGTTCGTCGGCGGGGTGATCTACCGGGCGCTGACCTGGCGCGACCTGTACGAGATCGCCGTGCGCACCACCCGGATCACCGGGGTGATCTTCCTGATCATCGCCGCGGCCTCGATCCTGGGCTGGTGGATGACCTTCAACCGCATTCCGCAGGCGATTGCCGAGGCCATGCTGGCGGTCTCGGACAATCCCAACATCATTATCGGCATGATCCTGATCCTGCTGCTGCTGATCGGGCTGGTCATGGACATCAACGCCACCCTGATCATCCTGGCGCCGGTGCTGGCGCCGCTGACCCTGCAGATCGGCATGGATCCGGTCCACGCCGGCATCATGATCATTCTCGCGCTCAACATCTCGCTGATGACGCCACCGGTGGGCGCCTGCCTGTTCGTGCTGGCCTCGGTCACCGGCGAAAAGGTCGAGGCCATCACCCGCGAGCTTTGGCCCTTTATCCTGGCCGAGGTGGCGATCCTTCTGCTGATCGCCTTCTGGTCCGATCTCACCCTCTTCGTCCCAAGGCTACTGGGGCTCTGACCCCCGGCTCAACGTCCCAAAAGGAAAGGAATATCCCATGTCTTTACTGAAATACGCCTCTGCCGCGCTGATCGGTGCCTGCCTTGCCACCGGCGCCAACGCCGCCGACATCACCCTGCGTCTGGCGCATCTGAACCCCGACGATCCCTTCGCCTCGCATTCGGGGGCCATGGCGGCGGTCTTTGCCTCGCTGGTGGAATCCAACTCCAACGGCCGGATCGAGGTGCAGGTCTTCCCCAACGGCCAGCTTGGCAAGGACAACGAGGTCATCGACCAAGTGCGCTCGGGCCTCGTGGAAAGCACGATTTCCTCGTCGGGCGGGATGGCGCAGCACTATCCGCTGGTTGGCGTCTTCGATATTCCCTTCGCCTTCCCCAACATCGGCGTGGCCTCCAAGGTGATCGACACCGACAGCTCCTTCGGAGAGGCCTTCGTGGCCGATCTGGAAAACAAGACCGGGCTTGAGGTGCTGGGCTTGCTGGATTCCGGTGGCTTCTTCGCCTTCACCTCGGGCAAGGCGCCGATCACCTCGGTCGAGGACATGGACGGTCAACGCATCCGCACCATGACCCTGCCGACCCATGAAACCATGGTTTCGTCGCTGGGCGGCCAGCCGACGCCGCTGCCCTGGGCCGAGGTCTATACCGCCCTGCAAACCGGCGTGGCCGATGGCCAGATGAACCCGGTGCCGATCATCGCCTTTGCCAAGTTCGACGAGGTGCAGAAATACCTGTCGGTCACGAACCACCTGATCACGCCCTACATCTGGACCATGAACGCCGAGTTCCTGGAAGGGCTGAGCGCCGAGGATCAATACCTGATCCGCTGGGCCGCCGATGTTGCCACCGACGCGGGCCGCGCCATGAGCCGGGTCATCGAAGCCTCGGATCGCGGGTTGCCCGCGCTGGCCGAGAAGATGGAGGTCAACGTGGTGACGCCCGAGGAACAGGCCCGATTCGCTGCCGCCGCCCAGCCCGCCGTGCGCGCCCTGATCGAAGACAGCTATGGCGCCGAGGGCATGGCCCTGCTGGACGCGATGCTGGCCTCGATCGACGAGGAACGCGGCAACTTCTGAGCCTTGCCAACCGGTCCGGGCGCCCCTTCAGTGCCCGGACCCCGCCCCGCACCGGGCATGACATTCGAGGATCCCATGACGATCGAGCTGACCCGCGGCCCGGACACCCCTGCCGCCTATACGCTGCGCCTGAATCCGGCCGCGGCCCCGAGAAACCCCTGGACCGCGGCGCAGAACGCGATCCTCAGCGACGCGGGCTTTGCCGCCGCGCGGGACACCATCGGCCATTGGCCGGGGTATGCGCCCACGCCGCTGGTGGCGCTGCCCGATCTGGCCGACCGGACCGGGGTCGTCAGTCTGCACTACAAGGACGAAGGCGGGCGCTTTGGACTGGGCAGCTTCAAGGCGCTTGGCGGCGCCTATGCCGTGGCGCGGCTGCTGCAAGCGGAACTGGGCAAGGCCCTGGGCCGCAAGGTGACCATGGATGAGGTCACGCAGGTCGCCCATCCGGATCTGGCCGCGAAGATCACCGTGTGCTGCGCCACCGATGGCAACCACGGACGCTCGGTCGCCTGGGGCGCGCAAACCTTCGGCTGTGCTTGCGTCATCTTCATCCACGCCACCGTGTCCGAGGCCCGCAAGACCGCCATCGAAAGCTTCGGGGCCGAGGTGCGCCGCTGCGACGGCAACTATGACGACAGCGTGCGCGCAGCCCAGGACACCGCCCGGCACGAAGGCTGGTTCGTGGTCTCGGATACCTCCTATCCCGGCTACATGGAGGTGCCAAAGGACGTGATGCAGGGCTATGAGATCATGGCCGCCGAAGCCTTCGACGCGCTGGACCATCCGCCCACACACATCTTCCTGCAAACCGGCGTCGGCGGCATGGCCGCAGCGGTCACGGCACAAGCCAAGCGGCGCTGGGGCGATGCCCGCCCGGTGATCGTGCTGTGCGACCCGGATCTGTCCGCCTGTTTCCTGGAATCCTTCCGCGCCGGGAAACCGGCGGTGGTCGAAGGCGATCTGGACACGCTGATGGCCGGGCTGGCCTGTGGCGAGGTTTCGGCGCTGGCCTGGGCGGTGCTTGAGGAACACGCCGATGCCGTCATGGCGGTGACCGACGCCGCCGCCGTCGCCGCGATGAAACATCTGGCCTTCCCGAAGGGCGGTGACCCTGCCGTGGTGGCGGGCGAATCCGCCGTGGCCGGGCTGGCCGGGCTGCTGGCGCTGGCCGAGGATGCCGAGGCCCGAAGCCTGCTGCATCTTGGCCCCGACGCCCGCGTGCTGCTGTTCGGCACCGAAGGCGACACCGATCCCGCCCTTTACCAAGACCTCGTGGGCGCGCCCGCCGCCACCATCCGGCAGGGCACCGCATGACCCCCGAAATCTGCCCCGACCGCATGATGGCCCGTCTGACCGAACTGGGCCGCATCGGCGCGCTGGAGGGTGGCGGCGTCAGCCGCCTGGCGCTGACCGACGCCGACAAGGCCGGACGCGACTGGCTGGTCGCGGGGATGCGGGCGCTTGGACTGAGCGTCTTCATCGACGGCATCGGCAACATCTGGGGCATTCGGCCCGGCACCGGCGATGGCGCGCCGATCATGGTCGGCTCGCATATCGACACTGTGGCGACCGGCGGAATTTATGACGGTGCGCTCGGCGTGCTGGCCGGGTTGGAGGTCATCGCCGCCCTGAACGCCTGTGCGGCGCGCACCGAACACCCCGTCGCCGTGGCCGCCTTCACCAACGAGGAAGGCGCGCGTTTCGCCCCTGACATGATGGGCTCGGGCGTGCATCAGGGGGCGTTGGAACTGCAGCAGATGCTGGCGGTCACCGCCACCGATGGCAAGGGCGTGGTCAAGGAAGACCTGGACCGCATCGGCTATCGCGGTGACGCCGCCCCGATCACCCCGGCGGCCTTTCTGGAACTGCACATCGAACAGGGCCCGGTCCTGGAACAGGACGGGGTGCGTATCGGCGCCGTGACCGGCGTGCAGGGCATCCACTGGACCGAATTTACCGTGCACGGCCAGACCAACCACGCCGGCACCACGCCCATGGCCCTGCGCCGCGACGCCGGACAGGTGGCCATGCGCATCGCCCGCGAAGCCGACGCCATCGCCACCGACAACGGCCCGCCACAGGTGGCCACCGTGGGCGTCTTCGAGGTGTCCCCCGGACTGGTCAACGTGGTGCCCGACCGCGCCCGCCTGACCGTCGATCTGCGCAACACCGACGGCGCGGTGCTGGAGGCCGCCACCAGGCGGCTGACGGGTTTTGCCGAGGCCGCCGCCGCCGAGGCCGGGTGCACCCTGACCCATCGTCCGTTGGCCCGCTTTGCCCCCGTGGCCTTCGACGCGGGTCTTGTGGACAAGGTCGAGGCCGCCGCGACGGCGCGCCAGTTGTCCGTGAAAAGGATGCCCTCGGGCGCGGGCCATGACGCGCAGATGTTCGCGCCCAATTGTCCGACGGCGATGATCTTCATCCCCTCGCACAAGGGGCTCAGTCACAACGTGAAGGAACACAGCGACGAGGCCGATATCATCGCGGGCACGCAGGTGCTGCTCGATCTCGTGTGCGATTTGGCAGGGGTGGAAACATGAGCCGGAAATTCGTCGTGGCCGGGGCCCAGATGGGCCCGATCCAGCGCGGGGACAGCCGCGTCTCGGCGGTGGCGCGCATGTGCGCGCTGATGCGCGACGCCCATGCCCGTGGCGCGGAACTGGTGGTGTTTCCCGAACTGGCGCTGACCACCTTCTTCCCGCGCTGGTTCATGACCGACCGGGCCGAGATAGACGGCTGGTTCGAAGCCGCCATGCCCAATGCCGAGGTTCAGCCGCTGTTCGATCTGGCCCGCGAACTGGGGGTCGGCTTTCACCTGGGCTATGGCGAACTGACCCCCGAAGGGCGGTATTTCAACACCGCGATCCTTGTGGACAAGACCGGCGCCATCGTCGGCAAGTACCGCAAGATCCACCTGCCCGGCCACCGCGAGGATGAACCCTGGCGCCCGTTCCAGCATCTGGAAAAACGCTATTTCGAAAAGGGCGATCTGGGTTTTCCGGTGTTCGAGGCCTTCGGCGGCAAGCTGGGCATGTGCATCTGCAACGACCGGCGCTGGCCCGAAACCTGGCGGATGCTGGGGCTGGGCGGGGCCGAACTGGTGGTTCTGGGCTACAACACGCCGCTGCATTATCCGCCCGCGCCGGAACACGATCACCTGCAATACTTCCACAACGAGTTGTCGATCCAGGCCGGATGCTACCAGAACGGTGTCTGGGCCGTGGCCGTCGCCAAGGCCGGGATGGAGGAAGGCAGCGAGTTGATCGGCGGCAGCGTGATCGTCGCGCCCACCGGGGAAATCCTGGCCCGCGCTGCGACCAGCGGCGACGAGATCA
The DNA here is from genome assembly GCF_049800695.1 of Fluviibacterium sp. S390. NCBI lineage: Bacteria > Pseudomonadati > Pseudomonadota > Alphaproteobacteria > Rhodobacterales > Paracoccaceae > Meridianimarinicoccus > Fluviibacterium sp. S390. The sequence continues at coordinate 101,818 of NZ_JBNAFN010000010.1, forward strand.
TCACCGCCGAGGTCGATCTGAACCGCTGTTCCGAAACCCGCGCCAATGTCTTCAACTTCGCCCTGCACCGCGAGCCGCAGGACTACGCCGCCATCACTGCCCCCAAGCCCAAGGGCTGACGGCTCCGGCCTATGGCTTCAACCCTTGGTCAGGTCCGGCAGGGTGACATCGCCCCAGATCGGCAGGTGATCCGACGCCACCTTGGCCAACTTGCCCTGTTCGACCCCGGCATCGCGCAACGCGACTCCGGTGCTCAGGGCGATCCGATCCAGCCCCGCCATGGGCCGGGCGCTGTGGAAGGATCTGCCGGGGCTGATGACCTCGAACCCGTCGGCCAGCGGCTCCAGCCCGGCCGTGTCGGACCATTCGTTGAAATCGCCCAGGATCGCCGTGGCCCCGGCCCCGGTTTCGGCCAGATGGGCGCGGATGCGGGCCAGTTGTTCCAGACGATAAGGGCGCAGCAGCCCCAGGTGGGTGCCGACCACGGTCAGATGGCCCGTATCGGTGCCCACGTCGACCTGTACGGCACCGCGCGGCTCCAGCCCCGGCAGTTCGATGCGATCGACCCGGTGAATGGTCAGCCCGCGCCGCACCAGCACCGCGTTGCCGTGCCAGCCCAGGCTGACATCGTTGTCGGCCAGCCGGGCAATCTGGAAATCGGTGTCGCGCAACAGGGCTTCGACATCCATCGCCGTGGGCCGGTTGCCCAGACGCTTGTCGGCTTCCTGAATGGCGACGACATCGGCATCCAGACTGTTGATGACATCCAGGATCCGCCCCGGATCGCGGCGATAGTCCAGCCCCACGGCTTTGCGGATGTTATAGCTGGCAAGGCGAAGCTGTCGGGTCATCGGGGCATGTCCTGTTCGGGCCTCTTGGGCATAGGACGGCACGCCCGCGCAACGCAAGCCCCGTCCGGGCGCTGGTCACATGGGCCAGACCAGCAGGATCATCGGCACCGAGGTCGCGACCACGAGAATTTCCAGCGGCAGCCCCATGCGCCAGTAGTCGCCGAAGGAATAGCCCCCCGGCCCCAGGATCAGCGTGTTGTTCTTGTGACCGATGGGCGTAAGGAACGCGCAGGACGCCGCCACCGCAACCGCCATCAGGAAGGGATCTGGACTGACCTCCAGACTGCGGGCCATCTGGATGCCCACCGGGGCCGCGACAATCGCCGTCGCGGTGTTGTTCAGCACATCCGACAGGGTCATCGTCACCACCATCAGCACCGTTAGCACCGCCCAGGCCGGCCAGCCCGCGGTCAGCCCGACCAGCGCATTGGCGATCAGCGCCGTACCCCCCGCCGCATCCAGCGCCGCCCCCAACGGGATCATCGAGCCCAGAAGCACGATCACCGGCCATTCCACATGGTCATAGATATCCGACAGTGGCAGGATGCCGGTCAGCACATAGGCCACCACGACGATCCCCAGGGCCACCGGCAGATACACCAGCCCGATAGAAGCCAGCGCCACGGCGGCGGCAAAAATGCCGATGGCCAGCCAGACCTTGCTGGCGTCGGTGACGGCCAGTCCCCGGTCGGCCAGCGGCAAGGCACCCAGCCAGTCGGCCACCGCCTCGCCCTCGCCTTCCGGGGTCAGCAGCAGCAGGATATCGCCCGGCTCCACCGTGGTCTTGCGCACTTCCCTGGCAATCGAACGCCCCTGACGCGAGATGCCCAGAAGGATGGTGCGCTGGCGCCATGCCAGCCCGAGACTGCGGGCGGATTTCCCGACGATGCGCGCACCCTCGGGCACCACGACCTCGGTGATCGACAGACCCGCGCCCTCGGCGGACAGGCGTTTCTGGTCAACCTCATTGGCGAAATCCAGCCCCACGGTGGTGCGGAATTCGTCCAACGGCTCGGGCTGTGCCTCGATCACGATGGTGTCGCCGCTTTGCAGCAGGGTATTGCGCTGCGTGCCATAGCGGCGCTGGCCGTCCCGCACGAGGCCCAGGATGGCCACGTCATTCTTTTCGGCCGGTTCGTAAAGCTCGAACAACCGCTTGCCGATCAGCGGCGACTCCTCGGGCACCGACAGCTCGGCGATATAGTTCTTCACCGCCTGTCGGGCATCGGAAATCGCGCCCGCACCCTCGCGCTGCGGGATCAGCCGCCAGCCGACCAGCGCCACGAAGGCCAGCCCGACCAGCGCCGTGACCCCGCCGACCGGGGCGAAGTCGAACATGCGAAAGCCCTCGCCCAGCGTGTCCTTGCGGATGGTGGCCACGACGATATTGGGCGGCGTGCCGATCAACGTGACCATGCCGCCCAGGATGGTGCAAAACGACAGCGGCATCAGCGACAGCCGCACCGCGCGTCCGGCCTTTTTCGCGGTCTGGATGTCCACCGGCATCAGCAGCGCCAGCGCGGCCACGTTGTTCATGAAGGCCGACAGCACCCCGCCGATGGCCCCCATGAAGGTGATATGCGCGCCCAGCCCCCGCTCGGGATCGACCAGCGTGCGGGTGATCAACCCCACCGCGCCGGACCGGACCAGCCCCGCCGAGACGATCAGCACCAGTGCCACCACCATGGTTGCCGGGTGACCAAAGCCGGAAAAGGCGTCTTCTGCCGGGATCGGCCCCAGCACCACGCCAAGGATCAGCGCCGAAAAGGCCACGAGATCATAGCGGAACCGCCCCCACAGCAACAGGGCGAACACAAAGCCGAACAGGCCGAACAGGATGATCTGGTCTGAAGTCATGCGTTAGTTGTACGACAAGCTGCGGACTCGGACCAGCGGGCAGCGCCATGGAAAATCGCATCGCCGGGCGCACGGCATTGATAGCGTTAACAACTCAGTTGCCCGCCGCCGCATTTTGAGAGATACAGACGCCAACACAGGAGCAAGAAAATGACCAGTGTACTTGAACAACTCCGCGCCATGACCGCGGTGGTCGCCGATACCGGCGAAGTGGCGGCGGTAAAGCGCTATGAACCGGTGGATTGCACCACCAACCCCTCGCTGGTGCTGGCCGCCTCCAAGGATCCTGCCTCGGAAGAACTGATCGCGCGCGAGATCGCGGCCGGGCGCGCCAAGGGGCTGACGCCCGAACAGATCACCGCCACCCTGACCGTCGCCGTCGGGGCCGAGCTGACCAAGCTGGTGCCGGGCCGGGTATCGACCGAGGTCGACGCCTGCCTGTCGTTCGACACGCAAGCCTCGGTGGCGCGTGCCCATGACATCGTGGCCGACTATGCCGCGCGCGGTGTCGATAAAAGCCGCATCCTGATCAAGCTGGCCTCGACCTGGGAGGGCATCCGCGCGGCGGAAATCCTTCAGAAAGAAGGCATCGACTGCAACCTGACGCTGCTGTTCAGCATGGCGCAGGCGGTGGCCTGTGCCGATGCCGGTGCCTTCCTGATCTCGCCCTTCGTGGGCCGCATCACCGATTGGTACAAGGCCGCCGAAGGGGTCGAAGGCTATGCGCCCGACGAAGATCCGGGCGTGAAATCGGTGCGCAAGATCTATGACTATTACAAGTCGAACGGCATCGCCACGGTGGTCATGGGCGCGTCCTTCCGCAACGCGGGCCAGATCAAGGCGCTGGCGGGATGTGACAACCTGACCATCGCCCCTGCCCTTCTGGACGAGCTGTCGCGCGACGAGGCCGAGCTGCCCCGCGTCCTGTCGCCCGATGCCACCAGCGGCATGGCTCCGATCACCATGGACGAAGCCACCTTCCGCTGGGAGTTGAACGCCGACGCGATGGCGACCGAAAAGCTGGCCGAAGGCATCCGCAAGTTCGACGCCGACCACCGCAAGCTGATCGAGCTTGTCGCGGCCCGGTAAGACACACCGGGGCGGGTTCGGGCGGCAGATGCGCCCCGAACTCGCCTGAACCTAGTCCGGCCGTGATCCCGGCCTGACAATCAGCGCCGGGCGTGGGCATGGGCAAGATCCCCTCGGCAAGCGATGGATCACCAGAACCCCGCATGGGTGCGCAGGATCTGCGGTTCGAGTTCGGGAAACGGGCCCGACACCTGCACATCGCGCTGGCCGGCGGACAGCACCTGCCGGCAGGGCAGCGACATGGTCAGGTTCTCGGGATTGTCGCCGGTCAGTTCGGCCAGCCGCGCCTCGGTCATGCCAAAGACCACGCGGCCGATCCCGGCCCAATAGCAGCCGCCCGCGCACATGCTGCAAGGCTCGACCGAGGTATAAAGCGTGCATCCGGCCAGAAACTCGGGGCCATGGGCTCGGGCGGCGGCGCGCGCCACGTTCAGCTCGGCATGGCCGGTGCCGCCGTCGGTGCTGTGGGTGTTGCCGCTCTCGAACAGGATGTTGCCCTCGGCATCCGCCAGAAGTGCCCCGAAGGGATGATTGCCCGAAGCACGGGACTCCAGGGCAAGATCGATTGTCCGTTGCAGGAGTTTGAGATCGTCGGGCATGGAGCCTCCGGGTTGGTTGCGGTCGCACAATTCCTAGACCGATGCGGACCACGAGCAAAAGCGGAAAGACCTTGGCAAGACATCTGACACCGCGCCGGTCCCGGCTGGTGGGGGTGCCGGCCTGTCGATGCACATCCGGCTGATCGGCGACCACGGAAAACGCCGCCAACCCGGACGGGCGGCGGCGCGCTCAGATCCGGCGGGCCGGATGTCCGGCCCCTGTCCTCAGGCCAATGATCCCTTGTGACGGATGGCGCAGCCCACGACACCGGCCGCAGCCCCCACCGCGACCGCGATCAGCAGGTCATAGACGGCAATTTCCGCGAACGAGAAATGCGCGAAGATCAGCGTGTTCAGGATGCCGACGAAGCCGCCCATCGAGGCCGCCAGCGACCAGTTCCGCGTCATCATCCCAAGGGCAAGGCCCAGAATCCCCGGCAAACTGAGGATGTTTCCCGCGATGGTTCCAAAGAAATCAAGCATACCAGCCTTCCCAAGTAGATGTCTGTGCAACCGGCTGCCCGCGCGCTGCGGACAGCCGCCCGATGTGTCGGCCTATTCGGATTTTTCGCCCAGGAATCTGCGGATCGCGTGCAGATCGACGATCGAGCTTTGCGACAGTTCCGGTTCGCCGCCCAGCTCTTCCACGACCCGCTTGTATTCTTCCAGGTATCCCGGTGCCAGCGCATGGGCGATGCCCTGGTGGCAGTCGATGCAGGTCATGTTGTTGTCCAGCGCGCGCTGGTGTTCGGACGCCGCGCGGTTCTCCTGAGCGGTGAAATCCATGTATTCGAAGGCGTGGCAGTTGCGGCATTCGCGGCTGTCCGAGGCCTTCATCTTGCGCCAGACCGAGGCCGACATGTGCAACCGCCGATCCTCGTATTTCTCCTCGGTCGAGATCGTCCCCAGCAACTCGTGGTACACGTCCTTGGCGGCCATGATCTTGGCCTTGACCTTGTGGTTCCATTCCTTCGGAACGTGACAGTCGGGACAGGTCGCGCGCACGCCTGAATGGTTGTTGTAGTGGATGGTCTCGCGGTATTCGCCGAGGTTGGTTTCCATCGTGTGACAGGACACGCAGAATTCCTCGGTGTTGGTCAGTTCCAGCGACCAGTGGAAGCTGCCCCAGAACATGATGCCGGTCAGAAAACCCGCGATCAGAATGAAACCGATGCTGAGTATCCCGTTCGGGGTCCAGAACCGGTCCCACAAGCCAAGCAGGCCCTTGCGTCGTGTCTTGTCTTTTGGATCAGCCATGTTGGTGTCTCCTTGAACTCACCGGTTCAGCGCAGGTTCGCGGAAGGTTGAAAATCATTCCCGACCAGTTCGGGGGTGTTGGCTTGCGGCACATGGCACTGGTTGCAGAACCAGCGGGTTCCGGCGACCTGGTCCAGTTCGTTGCCGTCGCGATCCAGGTAATGGGTCATCGACAGGGTGGGCGCGCCACGCTCTCCGGCGTTGGTCCAGTCATGACAGCTCAGGCACTGGTTGGTGCGAAGGTCGATCTGGTACTGGCTGGCAGTATGCGGGATCAAGGGCGGCTGCTGGCGATAGTTTCGCACCATGCGGCCTTCGATCTGGCGTGGAACCTGGTCGAGCAGCTGTGGCTCGTCCACATCGGCGCCGCGAAGCGAGGTGACGCTTCCGACCCCCTGCGCCACGGCCCATCCGGCCAGAGAAAGGGTTACGACCAGGGCGGAGACACCCGCAAGGACCTGCTTATTCATCTTTGTTCTCCGTTCTTCCGTTCAGGCGGCGTTTCTGGTGGCAGGGGGCGCTGCCGGTTCCGTGAGGGGGACGACACGTTGGTCGTAGCGATGGGTGAAGGCGAAGACATCCACCGAGCAGACATCAATGCAGCGCCCGCAGTTGGTACAGTCGGGCGAAAGGATGATCGGGGTCTCCCCCGGTTTTCCCTTCAGGGCAGGCGAGATCACCTGTTGTTCCGGGCAGACCGCGTAACAGTCCATGCAGTCGTCGCAGGCCTGCCGGTTGGCCGCGCTGACGCGCAGCAGGCTGCGGGCGCCAACAAGGCTGTAGAAGGCGCCGACCGGGCAGACATGCCCGCACCAGCCGCGCCGGGCGACCACCAGGTCGAACAGGAACACCGCCACGACCAGCGCCCAGGCAAAGCCCATGCCGAAGACAAGGCCGCGGTGCAGCATGGTGATCGGGTTGATCAACTCCCAGGCGACCGTGCCCGTGATCGCCGAGGCCGCCAGCACCGCGCCGAGGATCCAGAAGCGCGTGTTGCGCTTGGGCTGCCAGCCCTTCGGCATCCCCAGCTTGTCATGCAGCCAATGGGCGGCGTCGGTGACCGGGTTGATCGGGCACACCCACGAGCAATAGACCCGCCCGCCGATCAACCCATAGGCCACCAGCACGATGATCGCGCCCAGAAGGGCGGTGAATTCCGGCCAATGCCCGGCGACCATGCCTTGCAGCAACACCAGCGGATCGGTCAGCGGCAGCACCCCGAAGGTGCGCGACCCGGCCAGCGTGCCGGTGACCCACCACAGGCCGAACCACGGACCCAGCAGGAACAAGACCAGGAAAAATGCCTGGCTCAGACGCCGCAACAGCAAGAAGCGATGCGCACCGATCCAGCCTTTTTCGCGGATGGCCTCTTCTCCGACGGGCAGTCTTGTCTTGACGCTCATTGCCCTGCCCCCGGAAGCTTGAAGGCCGGGTCGAACCCGCCGGGCGCGACAAGATTGTCGGTGCCCGGTCCGGGCAGGCGGTCGGGCAGATCGATGATGCCTTCGACCACCGGCGCGCCCTTCAGTTCCTTTTCTTCCCAGCCCCTGCGGTAGTGTTCCGCCGAACTGCCACGGGCCAGCCGCATCGGCAGAACCTTGATCGTGGCTTCCGGCAGGACGCAGCTTTTCTCGCACATGCCGCAGCCGGTGCAGTGGTCCGCATGTACCGTGGGCGCAAAGATGGCGTGATGGCCCGACACCTCGTTGTGGCGCAACTCCAGCGTGATCGCCTTGTCGATCACCGGGCAGACCCGGTAACAGACATCGCAGCGCAGCCCGAGGAAGTTCAGGCAGTTTTCCTGATCCACCAGGACCGCGACCCCCATCTCGGCGTCGTCGATATCATCCAGCGCCGGGTCCAGCGCGCCGGTCGGACAGGCCGCCACGCAGGGGATGTCCTCGCACATTTCGCAGGGCACGTCGCGGGCGGTGAAATAGGGCGTGCCGGTGGCCGGCCCGTCTTCTCCCAGTTCCGCCAGCTTCAGGGTGTCATAGGGGCAATCCCGGACGCACAGCCCGCAGCGAATGCAGGCTGCCAGAAAGTCATCTTCTGGCAGGGCACCGGGCGGCCGCAACGCCTCGGCCGGCAAGGCGCGGGCGTCCCGCGCCAGATAGGTCAGACCCATCCCGGCAATTGCGCAACCGCCCGCCGCCCGCGCGGCGTCCCGAAGGAACCGGCGGCGGTCAGTTGAGCGTGGCTTTCCTCCTGCGGCAGGCATGGCGTCGCGTTCCTTGGCTCAAGTCCGGGCTCAGGCGCGCTCGACCTTGCAGGCGCATTTCTTGAAGTCGGTCTCTTTCGACAGCGGGCAGGTCGCATCCAGCGTCAGCTTGTTGATGAGCTGGCCCTCGTCGAACCACGGCACGAAGACCAGGCCGCGCGGCGGCTTGTTCCGGCCCCGTGTTTCCACCCGGCTCAACATCTCGCCCCGGCGCGAGGAGATCAGGATCTCCTGCCCCCGGCGCAGGTCGCGGTCGCGGGCATCGTCGGGATGCATGTAGACCACGGCGGAGGGGAAGGCGCGGTGCAGTTCCGGCACCCGGCGGGTCATCGACCCGGAATGCCAGTGCTCCAGCACCCGGCCCGTGCAGAGCCACAGGTCGAATTCCTCATCGGGAACTTCCGGGGCAGGCTCGAACGGGGCGAAGATGATCTTCGCACGGCCATCCGGGTTGCCATAGAACTCGACCCCCTTGCCTTCGCCGACATAGGAGTCATAGCCCTCGCGGAAGCGATAGAGCGTTTCCTTGCCGTCGACCACGGGCCAGCGCAGACCGCGGGCCTTGTGATACATCTCGAAGGGCGCCAGGTCGTGACCGTGGCCGCGCCCGAAGGCGGCGTATTCCTCGAACAGACCCTTCTGGACGTAATAGCCGAAATGCTCGGATTCGTCGTTGGCAAAGCCCTCGGCGGTCTCGGACACCGGGAACTGGTTGACGACACCATTCTCGAACAGAACCTCGTACAGGGTCTTGCCCGCATGTTCCGGCATCTTGGCCAGCAGTTCGTCGCCCCAGGCTTCCTCGACCGTGAAGCGCTTGGCAAATTCCATCAGCTGCCACAGGTCGGATTTCGCCTCGCCGGGCGCATCCACCTGCTGACGCCAGAACTGGGTGCGCCGCTCGGCGTTGCCATAGGCGCCTTCCTTTTCCACCCACATGGCGGTGGGCAGGATCAGGTCGGCGGACATGGCGGTCACCGTCGGATAAGGGTCCGACACCGCGATGAAGTTCTCCGGGTTGCGATAGCCCGGCAGACCTTCCTCGTTCATGTTCGGGGCGGCCTGCATGTTGTTGGTGCACTGCACCCAATAGGCGTTCAGAACCCCGTCCTTCAGCATCCGGTTCTGCAGCACCGCGTGGAAGCCCGGCTTCGGCGGGATGGTGCCTTCGGGGATGTTCCAGGCGGTTTCGCAGATCTCGCGGTGCTTGTCGTTGGCCACCACCATGTCGGCGGGCAGACGGTGGGCAAAGGTGCCGACTTCGCGCGCGGTGCCGCATGCCGACGGCTGGCCGGTCAGCGAGAACGGCGAGTTGCCGGGTTCGGAGATCTTGCCGGTCAGCAGGTGAACGTTGTACATCAGCCCGTTCACCCAGGATCCGCGGGTGTGCTGGTTGAAGCCCATGGTCCACAGGCTCATGACCTTGCGGTCCGGGTCGGCGTATTGCTGGGCCAGACGCTCGAGCTGCGCTTCGGGAACGCCGGAAATCTCGGAGGCTTTCTCCAGCGTATATTCGGACACCGACTCGGCGTACTCCTCGAAGGTCATGTCCGACAGCTTGCCCGAATCCGGGTTGGCCGCGGCCTGCTGCAGCTCATGCTCGGGGCGCAGGCCATAACCGATGTCGGTATCGGTCCGCTTGAAGTTCACATGGGCGTTGACGAAATCCCAGTTCACCGCGTCGTTCTGGATGATGTAATTGGCGATGTAGTTCAGGATCGCCAGATCGGCCTGCGGCGTGAAGATCATGCCGTTGTCGGCCAGTTCGAAGCTGCGATGCTCGTAGGTCGACAGAACGTGCACTTCGCAGCCCGGCTTGGTCAGGCGGGTGTCGGTCAGCCGCGACCACAGGATCGGGTGCATCTCGGCCATGTTCGAGCCCCAGAGCACGAAGGTGTCCGCATGTTCCAGATCGTCGTAGCAGCCCATCGGCTCGTCGATGCCGAAGGCGCGCATGAAGCCGACCACGGCCGAAGCCATGCAGTGCCGCGCGTTGGGATCGATGTTGTTGGAGCGGAAGCCGGCCTTCATCAGCTTGGCGGCGGCATAGCCTTCCCAGACCGTCCACTGGCCCGAACCGAACATGCCGACCGAGGTCGGGCCCTTCTTGACCAGCGCCTCTTTCCACTTCTCGGCCATGATGTCGAAAGCTTCGTCCCAGCTCACCGGCTCGAACTCGCCATTCTTGTCATAGACGCCATTGGTCTTGCGCAGCAGCGGCGTGGTCAGCCGGTCCTGCCCGTACATGATCTTGGACAGGAAATAGCCCTTGATGCAGTTCAGCCCGCGGTTCACAGGGGCATCGGGGTCGCCCTGGGTGGCCACGACACGGCCATCCTTGGTGCCGACCAGAACCGAACAGCCGGTGCCGCAGAAGCGGCAGGCGGCCTTGTCCCAGCGAATGTCGGGGGTCCGCACCTGCGCGGCGGCCTGGCCGCTTGCAAGGGGAATACCTGCGGCCGCAGCGGTGCTGGCGGCGGCGGTGGCTTTCAGGAATGTCCGGCGAGAGTCCGAAATGGTCATGCGTCTGTTCTCCGGCTTAGCGACTGGCGAGTGGGACCCGCTGGGAAAGGTCTTCGAAATGGTGATAGTTCAGCGTGACCGAAATCACGCCGGGGATCTGGTGAAGCGCCATGATCTGGTCAGAGGCGCGTTTGTCGTCGATGTCTTCCACCACCACGACGAATTTTCCGTCGTCGGTGGCGGCATGAACCTCGACCCCGGCCATGCCGGTCATTTCGGACCGGGCCGCATCGGCCTTGTCCTTTGCAACATGCACGAGGCATCCACAGATATTCAAACCGCGGCCTCCTTGTTCGTGATTTCCGGGTGATAGAAGTCGATGGCGCCAGTTGGGCAGGAATAAGCACATCCGCCGCACCCCGTGCATTGATCGAGGTCAACTACGGGCCGCGAACACCCTCCCAACGCCAAACGAAATGAAATTGCGGCAGGTTCGCAGGAATCCTGGCAGCTGCGGCAGGTGACGCCGTTCATCGACAGGCAATTGTCGGCAACCCGCGCCTTCCACGACCAGGCCGCGACCCGGTCCGGCATCAGGGCCTCGGTCGGGCAGGCCTCGGCACATTGCCCGCAAAACGTGCAGGCCCCGCGCGCGAAATCCACCACCGGACCATTGTCCGCATCGCGCACAAGGATGCCTTCCGGGCAGGCAGTAATGCAGTCGGCACAGCGCGTGCAGGCTTCCAGAAAAGCGGAAGACACGCCCGGCGGACGCATCACGGTGCGGGCGTCCGGCCCCACCCTTCCCCTCAGAAATTCCCTGCGACTTGTTGCGGTTGCCATTCAGCTGCCGACCTTTTTTCTTACGTGGCGGGGCGACCGTTTTTGCGGCTTGCGCCAGAATCCGACCCACCGGCCAAGGATGCACCATTTACGCTGCCCCCAAAAGGCCATCTTGTCGCATATCTTTAGATTTTCCGTCTGGTCATTTGACTTTACGCGGCACTGATCCCAAGTGTTTTTGTTGCCTTCCGCGGGGTAACACGCGATGGTTGCATCCCGGCGCGGACACCCTGTCAGCCTGCGGAATTCCCCCCGATACAGGCCCACCCGTTCCGGTTTTCGACAGACCCCTGATCCGCATGATGAACCGGCCCCGCCCTGACCCGGCAAAGGTTGGTCAGAACACCCGCCACACAGGGCCAGGCGTGGGGGTCCTGTTGATCACCCCTGGATCAAGGGAGGATTGCGGTAAGCACCGGCCTGTGACCCTGCCCTTCCCTGCCCCGATGTGACACGCGCCCACGGCAGGCCCGTCACCTAAGCGCACTTCTGGAACCATCGGCACATCCGGGTCTTGTCACGATCCCCGATTCCTGATTTTCTTGTGCGCATTATATCTAGTTTTTGCACACTACTGTGTTCTCCCGAAATCTCCGGCATTTGAACCGATAATCTCCCCTTATCAAAGCCCTTGAGACGATACGCCAAATCCCCCAAACTCTGCCCATGACACGCCCCTCCCCTGCCCCGCCACTGCTGCTGGCCGAGGCCGCCCAGCACCTGTCGCAAACCGATCGCGACGCGCTGCATGACCTTTACCTGCGCGGCACGCCCGACAATACCTTGCGCGCCTACGAACGTGATCTGGTCTATGTCACCGCCTGGAAAGCCGCCGCCTTCGACGCCCCACTGGACTGGCCCGAGGCCGAGACCGTGGCCCTGCGCTTCATCCTCGATCACGCCCGCGACCTCAGCGAGGCGCCCCTGACCGACCCCGCCCGGATCACCGCCGAGACGCTGATCGACGCGGGTCTGCGCCGCCAGCTCACCTGCCCCGCGCCCTCGACGCTGGACCGTCGCATTGCCTCGTGGCGGGCCTTTCACGGCATGCGCAACCTCGCCAATCCGTTCGAGGCCCCGCTGGTGCGTCAGGCCCGCGCCAAGGCCCGCCGCGCCGCCGCCCGGCCCCCGGCCCCAAAATCCGCCCGCCCGATCACCCGCGACCTTCTGGAAGACCTTCTTGCCACATCCGGCCCCGGCCATCGCGGGTTGCGCGACCGGGCGCTGCTGCTGACCGGCTGGGCTTCGGGTGGCCGTCGCCGGTCCGAGCTGACCGGCTTGCATCGCGCCGACATCGATCTGGAGGATTTCGAGAAATCCGGCGTGGTCTGGATCCGCCTTATCGAGACCAAGACCACCACCAAGGGCGACACCCCGCGACTGGTCCTGAAGGGCCGCGCCGCGCGGGCGCTGGTGGCCTGGATCGACGCGGGCAAGATCACCGGCGGGCCGCTGTTTCGCGCCATCTCGAAATCCGACCGGGTGCTCAAGCGCGGGCTGGCCCCCGAGGCCGTGGCCCATATCCTGCGCCGCCTGCTGGTCGCTGCAGGCTATGCCCCGGATCACGCCAGCCCCCACGGCCTGCGGTCCGGCTTCCTGACCCAGGCAGCCCTTGACGGCGCCCCGATCCAGGCCGCTATGCGCCTGTCGCTGCACCGTTCTGTCTCACAGGCACAGCGCTATTACGACGACGTGGACATCACCGAGAACCCGGCAACCGACCTTCTGGATTGATCCGGACCCACGGTTTTCCCCGCAACCACCGGCCCAAAGAAAAACCCCGCCAGAGGCGTGAGCCAGTCCAGCGGGGTGTTTTCCAGGGCCGTAACCCGTGGGTTACGGCGGGCGATTTTCGGGTAACCCGTGGGTTACTCCACATCCAGCGGCTTGATGCGCGGCTCGATTGGCGGAGTGTCCTTCAGCGCCTCTTCGAACAGTCGCACGGCGCGTTCCAGCCGGTCGCGGGGAATGACGGTGAAGTCGCGCTTGCTGACAATCCGGCATTCACCATCCCGCGCGGTGACCTTCAAAGACCCGATGGCCAGTTCATACTTCTCGCGCCGTTGCGGACGCGCGGCCGTCTTTGCACCGTCCTTGCGCAGCTTCTGGCCGTAGCTCAGGAAGCCCGCGATTTCCTCGGTCTGCTGATCCTCGGACACACAAGCCTCCAGCATCCGCCGCAGGGTTCCGGTGCGTTCCGGCTGCGCCTTCAGCATCCGCGCCAGATCCACGCCGGTGTTGCGCGAGATCGCTTTGGGCCATTTCACGGCCCCGTCCAGTTCCGTCAGCAGGAACACGAAACTGCGGATGTAGGAGCGTTTCATCTTGTGCAGCGAGGCATAGAGCCGGCCCACCATCGCCTCGGCATCCTCGCCCTCGACCAGCGGATCGCGGGCGGCACTGATCGCCACCTGCGCCATCTCGGCAAAGGTCAGATCCTGCCGGATGACGTTTTCTTCCACCATGTCCACATAGCGCGACACGCGGTCCGGGGCTGTGCCATCATCGGTGCCCTCGATGCGCGCGGTGACGGTCAGAAAGGCGGTGTCGCCGGTTTCCTGAAACAGCTGGGTCAGGGCGGTCAGGCGGCGCCAGCCTTTCTTCAACTGATAGCGGCCACGGGCGTCGAGATAGACCTCGATGGGCTCGCGCTGGCCGCGCGCACGGATCGAGGCCTTGAGTTCCTCCATCTCTTCCGAAACCGCGACCTGATCCAGTTCCAGCCGGTCACGGGGCAGGTCGTCGGTATCGATCTCGGTGGTGCGCAGGTCCACCAGGATGCGGCCTTCGTCCTGCGCAACCCGGAACGCCTTGGCATCGGCGGCATTGCGGCGGCGCTGTTCGACCTTGGCCTCGGTGGATTGTTGCAGGCTTTCGGCGGCCTCGCGCACCGCCGCGCCCATGGGACCAACCGAGCGTTCGCGCCGGGGCGAGGGCGATGGGTCGAGCGTCCCGAACCCAAACTTGTTCTTGCCGGTCATCATGCGTCCTCCCGCATCCGTTGCGGCTGCGGCTGGTCTTGCCAGGCCGCCAGCAGGCTTTCCTTGAACTCGCCATAGGCACGGTCGAAACTTTGCCGCGCGCGTTTCCAGGTGTCGCGGGTCATCATCCGGTAGTCCTGTTCATAGACCGACATCTGGAAGCGGCCGGACTGTTCGACGGCGCGGGTCATCTCGATCGGGTGGCGGCAGACGTCGGCGCCAAAGACATTCTGGAAGGCACCCATCATGGCGACGTGCAGCGGGTTGGCGGCCTCGAACCGGGTCATCAGCAGGCGGATGTCGCGGAACCGTTTGGGCAGGGCGATGCCCGCATCCTCGGCCAGGTCTCCGAAGCCTTCCGATATGTCGGCCATGGCGTCGCCAAGCTGGCCCAGATAGCTGGTGGTGCTGTCGTATTCCCAGTAGCCGGGGCCGGAGGGGATATAGAGGATGTCGGCAGCGAAGGCGGCGTTGAGCGACTGGTAGCCGATGGCCGGCGGGCAGTCGAAGAGGATCAGGTCGTATTGGTCGTCGGGAAGCTCGTCCAGGTAGCGGGCGACGCAGCCGAAGAAGCTCCACGCCTTGTGGACCGAGCGGTACTGGGCCGAGGCAAATTCCACGAAGGCGGCGTTGGCGCACGATGGAATGATGTCGATGGTCGGCCAGCAGGTTTTCTGGATGAAGTCCTGAAACCGTTGCGCGCCGATGGACTGCACATCCTCGGGCAGTTCGTCCGAAGCGGGGTAGGGGCAGTCGTCGGGATCGTCGTAGCTGGCGGCGATGCGGTCGGCCTCGCGGCACAGGTCGCGACACATGATGCCCCAGACCGTGTTCCATTCCTTGACCTCGACCAGCCCCATGGAGTGGGTCAGCGTCGCCTGCGGGTCGAAGTCGATGACCAGCACCCGGTAGCCGTCCAGGGCTGCGGCATTGGCCAGATGCTGGGCGACCACGGTCTTGCCGACGCCGCCCTTGAAGTTGGACACCGCCACCCGCATCGCCCGGCCCTTGGGACGGTCGGGCAGCAGGGTCTTGCCGCGGAAGCGGACGCGGCGGCGCAGCTCGTTGATCTCGTCGAGCGAGAACCAGCGCTGGCGGCCGTCTTCCTCGGTGTGGCCCTGCGGCAGCGAGGGATCGTCGGCCAGCTTCTTGCGCAGGGTGTCGGCGGCGACATTGAACATGAAGGTGGAAATTTCCCAGATCGAGAAGGGGCGGAGGGATTTCACCTCGGCCGGGGAGAAGGTTGCCTTGCGCACCGCCGATTGCTGCGCAAGGCTGCGTTCGTTCATGGATTGGAGATCGGAATGGTCTCGCATATGGCCTGCCTCGTGTTTTTTCGTCTTGTTTTCTGAATAACGGGATTTCTTGATTTTGGCAAAACCGGAATTTGCAGATCAATTATTGCAGGAGATTGCCGCAGGCCAAGGGGGTTTGCGGGTCAAAGCGGCGGATTTGGGCAGATTTGGTGACAGGCAGGGCGGAATCCGGCAAGATATGGTGACACCAACAGGCCAATAGGGTGACAGGCAAGGTGTCCCCCTTCTCCTTTAATCCCTAAACAATCTTTCTTTTGAGGGTTTTGCCGGGAAATCCCGAATTTCGCGCGGAATTGACAAATTACGGGAATTCATGCCTATTCTGGTCTCAGATGGAATCGGGGCGAGAAACGACCTCTGATCCGTGAGGCAGTGTAGAGGCAGCGCATGTTCGAAGCCAAGCGCATCGCCGGCCCTGGGGCCGGAGTGATGAAGTATGACCTGTTGACGGCCCTGAGTGCTGCGGCGCTGAGAGGGTCTGTCACCGAGCAGACCTCGGTGCTGCGGCTCGTGGCGCTGGTCACCGCCCGCTACAACTGGGTGCGGGACGAGCTGAGCAGCGGTCAGGAGGAGATGGCGCGGATCTGGGGCGTCACCCTGCGCACCGCCAAGCGCGAGGTCAAACGGTTGATCGACATGGGGCTGCTGATCCTGCTGAAGGCCGGGGTGCGCGGACGGGTTGGCCGCTATCGCCTGTCGCGGCCCGGCATCGTCGCCTATTCGCGGACCATCTGGCCCGAGGTCGGCCCGGATTTCGAAGGCCGGATGCAGGAGGTGACGGGGCAGGGGCCGCGTGAGGATCCGCCCACGCCTGAAACCAAGGTGGTTCAGGTCAGCTTCGGCGGGGAAGATGTGCCGGGGCAAGGGCGCTGGGGCCGGGTGCAGGCGCGGTTGCGCACGGCGGCGCCGGAAGCCTATGCCAACTGGTTCCGCCGTCTTGTGCTGGCCAGTGCCGAGCGCGGCATCGTCACGGTGATGGCGCCCAATCCCTTCGTGCGGGACTATGTGACGGTACATCTGCAGGGCCAGTTGATGCAGGCGGTGGCGGCCGAGTTTGGCGATGTGCAACGGCTGGACGTGATTGCCGGGTGAGTGCGTCCCTTTGGTTCGCCGAAGGAAACCAAATACCGCCCGAATCGTGATATTGGTTTTTCTGTTTTTTGATTCTCGATTTGGCGTCGTGCGCGGTCCGATAGTCGTGGCCACAGCCGTCGCGGGCAGGGCTGGATGCGGTATCGCAAGGACATTGACGGGCTGCGCGCAGTGGCGGTGGCGCCGGTCATCCTGTTTCACGCCGGTATTCCGGGATTTGCGGGCGGCTATGTCGGGGTCGATGTATTCTTCGTCATCTCGGGCTTTCTCATCACCTCGATCCTGCTGGAGGACCTGCAAGGGGACCGGTTTTCGATCGTGCGGTTCTACGAGCGGCGGGCGCGGCGCATCCTGCCGGCGCTGGTGTTCGTCTGCCTGTGCTGTCTGCCATTGGCCGCGACGATCATGGTGCCGCAGGAGATCGCGGAGTTCAGCGCCAGCCTGCGCGCGGTGGCGCTGTTTTTCTCGAACGTCCACTTCTGGCTGAACAGCGGTTATTTCGACACCGCAGCGGAATTGCGGCCCCTGCTGCACACCTGGAGCCTGGCGGTAGAGGAGCAGTTCTACATCCTGTTCCCGCCGTTCCTGTGGCTGGTCTGGAAGCTGGGCCGCCACGGGGCCGTGGCGGCGGTGACGGTGGTGGTTCTGGGCAGTCTGGTGCTGAGCCAGATGATGGCGCCGCGCTTTCCGCTGGCCAATTTCTTCCTGCTGCCCAGCCGGGCGTGGGAACTTGGCATCGGGGCCTTGTGCGCCTTCGCCGTGCAGGGCGGACGGGTGCGGGCCAGCCCCTGGGCGCCCTGGGTCGGGCTGGCGATGATCGGCGCGGCGGTGGCGCTGTTTGACGAGACCACGCCGTTTCCGTCGGTCTACGCGCTGCTGCCGGTGCTGGGCACGGCGGTGGTGATCCTGTTCGGCGGCGGGTCCGGGGGGGGCGTGCGGCTGCTGAGCTTGCGCCCGGTGGTCGGGCTGGGTCTGATCAGCTATAGCGCCTATCTGTGGCACCAGCCGCTGTTTGCCTTTGCCCGCATCGGCAGTGTCACCCCGCCCGGTCTGGGCGTCATGCTGGGGCTGAGCCTGCTGGCGGTGGTGCTGGCGGCGCTGAGCTGGCGTTTTGTCGAGCAGCCGTTCCGCCATGGCGGCGCGCCCCTGCTGGCGCGGCGGTCGCGGCTGTTCGGGGTGTCGGCCCTGGGCCTGGCGGCGCTGCTGCTGGCGGGGCAGGCGGGGGTGGCCACGGGCGGCTGGCGCGATCTGTGGATGCGGCTGTCGCCGCCCGATCTGGTGGCCAATTATCGCCTGATCGAGGCCGTCGAGAAGGAATCCCCCGACCGCGACGCCAAAGATTGCCTGTTCCATGTGGCGCGGCCCGAACCCACAGATCCGCAACTGCAGGCCTGTTTCGATCTTCACGGGCCGGGGGTGGCGATTCTGGGCGACAGCCACGGGATGGACCTGTTCAACGCCATCGAGACCACCACCGGCGCGCCCTTCGTCGCCAGTTTCGCCGAGGGCGGCTGCCGCCCGCACACGCCGCGCCATTTCTGCCGGTTCAAGGAGTTTCTGGCCCTGCTGGAGGCGCAGCCGGAGCTGTTCAAGCTGGTGATCTTCGAGCAGGCCGGGTTCTACCTGATGCAGGGCGAGGGCTATGACCACGGCCAGCGCGGGATGCTGGCGGATCTGCCCATCGATGTGCCGGTGCCGGACTTTATCCCCAACACAGACTGGATCGACCGCAACATCGCCTATCTGGAGCAGGTGGCGGCGCGCACCCGGCTGGTCTGGTTCGGCCCGCGGCTGGAGCCGCATTTCCCGGCGCGGATGATCCTGCGGGCGGGTTGCACTTATCCCTATGCGCTGCGTGACAACCAGCGCGCGGTGTTCGACCGGCTGGAGGCCGAGATCGAGGCGCGGCTGGCGGGAACACAGATCGAATACCTGTCGCAGAACCGGCTGGCGGCATTTTCCTTCCCCGAGGACCTGATGAGTTGCGACGTGATCTACTGGTCCAGCGGCGATCATTTCAGTGCGGCGGGCGAGCGTTATTTCGGCACCCGGTTCCGCCTGCCGGAACGGCTGCTGGAGGCCGCGCCGGACGGCTCGTGACCCCGCGCGGGACATGAAAAGGCCCGGCCGTCGCGAAACGGCCGGGCCTGTCAGGCAGGGCAGGGGAGGGGGGTCAGTCCGAGATCGACCCTTCCTCGTCGCGGCGCTCGTGCATCTTCGATTTCACCTTGCGGCCGACGATGAGGGGCAGGATGAAGCCGATGGTGGCGAACAGCCACAGGCCGATGGACAGCGGGCTGTCGATCAGGGTCCACCAGTCGCCGTTGTCGATGGTGATGGCGCGGCGCAGGTTGTTCTCCATCGAGTTGCCCAACAGCGTGCCGAGGATGATCGGAACCAGCGGCACGTCAAGCTTGCGCAGAACCCAGCCCATGACCCCGAAGCCGATCATCACCACAAGGTCGAAGGACGACCCCGAAATGCCGTAGATGCCGACGAAGGACACCATGGCCACCACCGGCATCAGGATGCGCGGTGGCACCATCAGCACGCGGGTGAACAGGCCCACCATGGGGATGTTCATGGCCAGCAGCATGAAGTTGGCGATGAACAGCGCCGCGATCAGGCCCCAGACCACATCGGGGTTCTGGGTGAACAGCAGCGGGCCGGGGGTGATGTTCAGCGCCAGCAGCACCGCCAGCAGCACCGCCGTGGTGCCCGAGCCCGGAACGCCCAGAGCCAGCATCGGCACCAGCGCGCCACCGGCGGCGGCATTGTTGCCGGCCTCGGGCGCGGCCACGCCGCGCGGATCGCCCTTGCCGAAGGTCTTGCCGTCCTTGTCCACCAGCCGCTTTTCCAGCGAGTAGGAGATGAAGGAGCCCAGCGAGGCACCGGCCCCCGGCAGCACGCCCGCCAGGAAGCCCAGCACGGTGGAGCGCGCCATGGTCGGGGCGGTGTCCTTGAGCATCTTCATCGGCGGCGTCAGGCGGCCGATCTTCACCGGGGCCGAGGCATCGGCCTCGCCGTGGCGTTTTTCGAGGAAGATGAAGACCTCGGACAGGGCGAACAGGCCGACGATGGCCACCAGAAAATCCAGCCCGTCATACAGGTGCACTTCGCCGAAGGTGAAGCGCGGCACGCCGGTCTGGGTATCGACGCCGACCATCGCAAGGCCAAGGCCAAGCGCGGCGGCAAAGGCCGATTTCGCCTGGTTGGTCGAGGACACGCCGCCCAGCGTCATGAAGGCCAGCGCGAACAGGGCGAAATATTCCGCCGGGCCGAACAGCAGGGCGATCTTGACCAGCTGCGGCGCCAGGAAGATCAGCCCCCAGGTGGCAAAGAAGGCACCGACGAAAGACGCGATGCCAGAAAGCGACAGCGCCTGACCGGCCATGCCCTTCCTGGCCATCGGGTGGCCGTCCAGACAGGTCATCATCGCCGGTTCATCGCCGGGAATGTTGAGCAGGATCGACGAGATCCGGCCGCCGTACATGGCGCCGTAATAGACCGAGGTCAGCAGGATCAGCGAGGGCGTCGCGCCAAGGCCGAGGGTGAAGGCGAGCGGGATCAGGATGGCGACGCCGTTGGAGGGGCCAAGCCCCGGCAGCGCGCCCATGATGGTGCCCAGGAAACAGCCCAGAAGGGCCAGCAGGATGTTCTGCCACGTCAGTGCGATGGCAAAACCGTCGGCAAGGGATGCAAGTGTGTCCATGACGTACCTCTCAGAACCCCAGCGGGCCGCGGGCCAGCGACAGGCCGAGCACCATGTGGAAGATGACGTAGATGCCCAGCGAGGTGCCGATCCCGGTCACGACCGAGGCGATCAGGCCGGAGCCGAGCCGCCAGGTCAGGTAGGTGGCGGCAAAGGCGGTGGCGATGACGAAGCCGATCTCGGGCAGCAGTTCGGCGTACAGGATCATGACGACGACGGCGGCCAGAACTTCGGCCAGTCGGGGCAGGGCGGGCCATTCGGGTTCGGGGTCGGGCTTCAGCGCGATGACGATCGAGCTGAGACCGAGCACGGTGGCGATGATCAGCGGGAAGGCTTTGGGACCGACGGCGTCGGACAGAAAGCTCTCTTCGATCGCGAAGGCGGCCAGGGCAAAGCCGATCGCGATAAGCAGGCCGACCACGCCGAAGATGCGATCACTCATGGGGATCTCCTTTTCGGGGCAGGGCAGGATGGGGGGCAGCTGGGCAGCAGGGGGGCCGGGGGGCGCGGGGCGGGGGGGGCCCCGCCGGGGGGGGGGGCGGCGGCGCCGGACGGGTTTTTGGGGCGA